>CALVTV010000219.1 GCA_944363005.1 uncultured Clostridia bacterium
AATCAAACGGCATGACGATGAGCGCGCATCCGCTCTGCGTGTTGCCCGCCAGCAACGCGGGCAGCTTGCCGCACAGCAGCACGGGCGTCAGGCTTCCCGACGCCCTCACCTCGCGAACGCGCACCACGGCGGCCGACTGCAACGACAGATCCTGCTGCAAGGCGGCCACCCGCGCCTGCGCGCTCTGCGCCGGGGTGAGCGCGACGCCGCGCAGCTCCTCCCCCAGTTCAAGCCTCGCCACGTCCGCCTCGGCAGGCGGATCGATCAGCCAAATCGCGCCATCCTCCGGCAGCGCTTCGGGCAGGCACCCCTCAAACACGTAGAGGTCGTACCCTTCGGCCGCCTCGGGCGTTTCCATCGTCTGCAAATCCACCTCGGAAAACGCGGACAGCGCGCCGGAGAGGAAGAACGGCTTTTGCGACACGAGAAGCACCCGCGTCGTCCCCTCCGGTTTGACAATCAGCTCATACGCATTGTCCTCGGCAAGGCCGTCGCTGACGTGGGCTTCGAGGCGAACATGGGCGTAGTCGTACACCGAACGCGCCGTCAGCTTCAGCGTCACCTTCTCGTCCTTGGGGCAATGCACGTTCAGGTCGCCCTGTTTTTCCCCGTTGACCTCGATGTCCATCATCGCGGGCTCCAGCGGCACACCATCGACCACCAGTTCAAACGCCACAACGGCGTCTTTCCCGCCGCTGATAACCTCCGCCGTAAACGCATTGGCCGCGCCCGCCTGCGTCAGCGAGCGCACCAACACATTCCACTCCCCGGCTCCGCACACGTTTTGCACCTGAACATGGACTGTCTGCGCGTAATCGCGGTCCGTATACAGGCAAACCACATCGGAACCGCCGCAGAGTTCCAGCGCCTTTTCGACCGTCCCCGCGCCGTACCCCCCATGCGCCTGACTCAGTGCGCTTTTCGCCTCGTCGCGGGGCAAGCGCTGAGCGATCGTCTGCACGCGATCCCCCGCAACCACGATGCTGACGCTGCTGCCCCAGGGCAACCTTTGCATGTCGCGCTCAAGGAGGGCCAGCGCGCGTTCAAAGCGCGTTTCGCCCTGCGCTCCAGCCATCTGCATGCTCCCCGAGCCGTCGATCACCGCGACGTAATGCACGTCCGCGCCCGGCATTCGCAGCAGCGGCCTTGCAATCATCAGGCAGGCAAAGACCAGGCTCAGCAGCTGCAACGCAAACAAGAGCGCCCGTTTGAGCCTTTGCGCGGGCGCATTGCGCCGGCTGAAGCGCTCGGCCAGCTTCCATAAATAGGTGCTGGAGACTGTCTTTTCGTCGTATTTGCGCCGGAGCAGCGAAACGCCGATCACCACCAGCACGCCAACGAGCGCCCACAGCCCGGCCGGATAGACAAATTTCATCGAATCAGTTCCTCCGCACAGCCCTTGGTCAGCAAAACCTCTTCCACGCGCTCATCGCTGCGAACCAGCATATACCCGACCTCATGGGCGGCGCAAAACCGGCGGATGTCCTCCAGGAAGAATTGTACCGCCTGCGCATACGCGCTCAAAGCGCCTCGGTCCACGTCCATGCGCACGCGGTTTTTGCCATTTTCCACGTCGCAGAAGCTGCATGTCCCGCGAGCGGAAGGCTCAAGCTCTTCCGGGGCAAGCACCTGAATCACCGCCACCTGGCGGCCGCGGCCCAGCAGCTCCCGAACCGCCGCCTTCCAGTCGCTTTCCGTCAACAGGTCGGAGATCAGGTAGGACGCGCCGTCGCCGAACCCGGCACCAGAATCGGCAAGCACCGCCCGCCGCAGGTCCACACTCCCCGCAAATTCGACCGCTTCCAGCCTTTGAACCGCGTCAAAAAAGCGCTCTCTGCCCACAATGTTGCCGCACAGATCCCGGCACGCTTCCCCCGTCAGCAACCGGTAGGCGACGCTGTCCATGCTCGCCACGGACAGGTAGCCCAGCGCCGCCGCCATCCGCAAGGCCGTTTGCGCCTTCTCCCCGCCCATCGAGGCGGATTGATCCAGATAGATCCGGTTGCGTCCCTGTTTTTCGTCAATGAAGCGCCGGATGTAGTACTTGTCAAAGCGGCCCGCCAGATTCCAGTCGATCCTTCGCAGGTCGTCCCCCGGCACATACTCCCGGTAATCCGCAAACTCCGGCGACGCGCCATAGGCCCGCGAAAGGCGCGCGCCGCTGTAGTGGCCCTCAATGGGCCGATGCAGATAGAGATCGAGCGTTTGAAGCGCCTGAAGGAGCGCGCCGTCCAGTATCCTCTGCGCGCTCATGGGCGCCCCTTCTTTCGGGGATGCTTCGCGTCCTTGAGCAGCTCGCCGATCACCTGATCGGGCGTGATGCGCGCGGCCAATGTCTCGTAGTTGAGCTTGACCCTGTGCCGCAGCACCGGATAGGCCAGGGCATCGATGTCCTCATAGGCCACGTTGTAGCGCCCCAACACCATCGCGCGCACTTTCGCCGCCGTAATCAGCGCCTGCGCGGCGCGCGGGCTGGCGCCCAGGCGAATATAGCGCTGCGTCGCCTCCCCAGCCGCCTCGGAACCCGGCTGCGTCGAGGCCACCAGATGCATCGTATAGGTCACGATGTCGTCCATGACGGGAATGTCCTTCGCCGTCTCGCGCATGCGCAGCAGCTGCGCGCCATCGACCACGCCCTCAGCCACTTCGTCCATGGTCTTTTGCGTCATCAGCACGATTTCCTTCATCTCGCTGACCGTCGGGTAGCCCATGTTCAGCTTGAACATGAAGCGGTCGAGCTGGGCCTCCGGCAATGCATAGGTACCCTCCTGCTCGATGGGGTTTTGCGTGGCCAGCACGAAGAACGGCTGCTCCAGCCGGTGGCTTTCCCCCGCAACCGTCACCGCATATTCCTGCATAGCCTCCAGCAGCGCGCTCTGCGTCTTGGGCGTGGCCCGGTTGATCTCGTCCGCCAGGACGATGTTGCTGAAAATCGGCCCCGGCTCAAAGCGATACGCGGCGTTCCCCTGCGCATCCTTTTGGAGCACATTGGTGCCGGTCACGTCCGCTGGCATCAGGTCCGGCGTGAACTGAATGCGGGAAAAGGGCAGCGCAAACACGCGCCCCAGCGAACGCACAAGCCGCGTTTTCCCGATGCCCGGCACGCCTTCCAGCAGCACGTTGCCGCCCGCGATCATCGCAATGACCGTGTTTTCAATCACGTCCTGCTGGCCCACGATGTCGCGCCGGATTTGCTCAAAGATTTCCTTGCATTTGCAGCTGAACAGCCGCACATCCGCTTCGTTGATCACGGTCATTCTCCCTCTCCTGTCCTTCGTTTTGCCGCGCGGAAAACCGCGTCACAGCCCGTCAAAATACGTTTCCATTTCCTCCAAAAGTGCCTGCGGGAGCGTGTCCAGCTCCTCCAGATACGCGGCATAATACCGCGAGAGCACCTGCCCGTAGGGAACCGTTCCGTCCAGGGACTCATCCTGCGGCGCCAGAATCCGCTGCGGGTTGCCGCTCGCGTCCGTCTCTCCCGGCACATATGCGTCCGTGTGCGCCGCCTGCGGCGGGTCATACACGTATTGCGTTTCGGAGGGAAGCTTCACCGCATCCGCGCTTTGGCTTTCGGTGAACTTGCTGCGGTTCTCGGGCCGCAGTTCCTCTTTCTCGCTTTCCTCATACGCCTGATCCCCGTCAAGAAAGGCGGCGATTCCGTTTTCCGCCTTCTTGAGCGCATCGCTGATGGCCGCGGCGGTATCCTGACGGCCGTACTTCATCGCGGCCACGCTTTCCAGATCGCCCGAGAGCACCACCATCGTGTGCGTCAGCTTGGCCTGTCCCTCGTCCGCAACCGGCCGCCTGAGCGTGGCGCCGATGTCGTAGACGATCCCCATCAGCGCGTTCACCTGGTCGTTTCCCGCGAGCGCCGTCAGGTTTTCGCCCATGTCGCCCAGCGCCTTGCGCACGGCCTCCATGTCCTGCACCAGAATGGCCTCGCCCAGCGGCCGCAAGCTCTCCTGCTCCAGCAGCGCCTGCGCGTAGGCGGTCAACGGAGGAAGCTGATCCTCCGCCGTGCTCCACGTCTCCATCTGCCGGGCAATCTCCGTCAGCATGGAAATATCCATTTCTCCGCTTGCAATCTGCGCTTCCATCTGCGCAAGCCTGTCGAGCAGCTCCGCCTTCTGGTCATCGCTGAGCGCGGCGTTTTCGACATTCTGGCGCATCTGCTCCACCTTTTCGTAAAGCATGCGGCTCTCCTCGCTCTCCTGCTTCGCGGCAAACGGCAAGCCGGCAAACGCGCGGTCCGGCAACAGCGCGACGACCGCCACCCCCACCAACAGCGCCATGCACACGACCAGCGCAGGCACGCAGATCCGCACAGGCAGCACGGAGGGATTTACGCCGCCGAGCCGCTCGAGGGTGTCCGCCCGCTGGAGCCTGCACAAGGCGGTGTCGCTGTGGGCAAACTCGACCATGGTCCCCACGCGGTCGCCGCCGGTCATCTCGTCCACGCGCCTGGCAACCTGTTTGAGCGTCGGGCGGTCGCGCAGCCCATAGAACAGCATCGCCAACAGCGCCCATCCCCCGGGCACACACGCCCAAAGCAGAGCATTTCCCCGCATGGCGCGCAAAACGACTCCCCCGGCGATGCCCACCGGCAGGACGATCAGCCCCGCCGACACCACGGCACGAATCGCCGCCTCCAGCACCATTCTCCGGCGCAAGGGCCGGAGCGCTTTCCTCATCTCCATCTGATTTCCTCGCCGGGACGCGCCCATGTCACGTCCGTTTGTTAAAAAAAGATTGATTCCCATCCTTCAGCAAACGCCGTTTAAACATCCATGCCGTCCCAATTTTCCCCGGCCAAAGCGCCGCAAGCGCGCCTATTTCGCCGGACATGCTTCCGCGAACACGGTCAACGCGACAGGAAAAATCCCTTTCATTTCTTAAAAAACCATTTCCGTTCTCGAAAAAATGACGCCTTTGCTCGCCAAACCAAGCGCTGTTCCCCGCCGCAATGCTTTCTTTTGTTATTATAGCATTCCTCCAACTTCTGTGCAATTCGAGCAAAAACAGGTTTGTTAACTTATAGTTTATGCCCGTCGAATTTGCTGCTCTCGAGCACAACCCAAAAAGAAAAAAGCGCCCACTGTCCAGAGCGATCCCGCCGGATCCGGGCGTTCTTAAACCATCGATTGCGGCGAACGCGCCTTTGCAGCCGTCCGATTTTCAACACAAAGAAATAACCGCTCAAGCTTTGACGCTTAAGCGGTTTATGGTGGCTCAAGTAGGACTCGAACCTACGACACTCCGGGTATGAACCGAATGCTCTAGCCAGCTGAGCTATTGAGCCAAATGGTTGCGGGAGTAGGATTTGAACCTACGACCTTCGGGTTATGAGCCCGACGAGCTGCCAGACTGCTCCATCCCGCGATGTGAGCCGTCGTTCTGACGACATTGGCTATTATACCGCACATGGAACGATCTGTCAATAGATTTGTTCAAATTTTTTCTTCAAATAGCCGTCCATATTTCCGTGCGCCGAAAGGCACATCTCCGGCACGGAAAAACAGACCATCGCCGCTTCCAAAATGGCGATGCCGCTTGGAATGATGTCCGCCCGATGGGGCATCAAGCCGGTGACGCGCCGCCGCTGTTCCAGTGTCATCGCGGCCAGCCGCCGCCCCCAACACGCCACCTGCTCGCGGCGCATGCCCATGCCCTCACAGGACTGCGCATCAAAGAGCGGAACCCCGCGCTCCATGGCGCCCAGCGTCGTCATCGTCCCGCCGACGCCCACCCACTGCGCGCGCTGCGGCAATGCCAGCAGTTCCGAGGCATCCCGCGCGATCATCCCGCTGCAAACCTCTACCGTCTGTTCATAATCCGCCAGGCTGAGCACGGGCCGCTGCGCATGCATGCGCACGGCGCCCATCTGCAAACTCACTGCGCCGAGAATGCGCCCCGCTTCCCCCAGCGTAAATTCCGTCGATCCGCCACCGATGTCGATCACGCCGCAGCTTTCGCCGATGCTCGCCCCCCAGTAGGAGAGCTCCGCTTCTTCCTCGCCGCTGACGATTTCGACCTTTACCTGCGCCGACGCTTCCACCCGTTCGGTAAACGCCCGGGCGTTTTTCGCATCGCGCACGGCGCTCGTCGCAAAAACAAAGACTTCCCTGGCGCCGTCCGCGCGCGCCAGCTTTGCCAGCTGCACGACGGCTTCCACGGAAGCCTCGATGCTCTCCTGCGTCAGCATGCCGTTGACCAGCCCCGCAAACAGACGTGTCCCGCAGCGCTCCCGGCGCAGGGCACACAGCCGCCCCTCTTTCCACTCCGCCTCAAGCAGACGGATGGCGTTTGAACCGATACCGATACAGGCAAGGCGCATGGCGTTTTCCTCCGCTCGTCACTCCGGATCGTAGACCTCAAATTCCTCTTCCGGCATGATGTCTTCCAGGTTGCCCACGGTGTAAACCGTCTCTCCGTACCAGCAGTACCCGTATTCCCTTCGGGCCGTGCGTTCCACAAAGTCGGACGTATTGATCTCCGAGAGTTCCGCGCGCAGCTGGTTGTTTTCCGACTGGGTCTGATAGTACTCCGAGGCGGCAACCTCAAGCTGCTCCCGCTGGCGTTCCAGGCTGACCGCTTTGGCCGGGAAGCGGGAAAGCATCACCAGCGCCACAACACCCAGCGCGACCGCCAGAATCCGATAGGGCCGCACGCGTGTCTTCTTCTTTTGCATGATGGTTTTCCCCCAAATCTGCCCAAGCGATAATAAGTGTAAAATTCTGCCTGTTTCGCCATTTTCCTGCATCAATTTTCCCCTTTTCTCCGCTTTTTTCCACAGTTTTGAATCCCCGCGTACAGTTTACGAACGATCGTTCCCAACGACGCGCGGTAAAGCGCAAATCCCGCGGCCATGCCCGCCAGCGCAAACAGCCGCAGCGGATTGACGCAAAGGCATACGGCCATGGCCGTCATCGCCGCTGCCGCCAGCACGCCCATTGCCAGATCCATCGCGGCCGAGAGCACAAGGCCCATGCCGAGCGCCCGCCGCAGGGCGAGTGAGGCGTCGTATGCCCCGCCCACACCCGCCCCGCACAGCGCCATCGCCAAGAAGACGCGCGCCTG
Source organism: uncultured Clostridia bacterium (assembly GCA_944363005.1). Classification (GTDB taxonomy): domain Bacteria; phylum Bacillota; class Clostridia; order Christensenellales; family Aristaeellaceae; genus Ventricola. The sequence goes on from CALVTV010000219.1 coordinate 7,078, forward strand.
CTCCGCCGGCGCCATCAGTGCCTCCTGCGCCCAAAGAGCCCGCGGCGCTCCCGCTTGGGCGCAATGTCGCTGTATTCAATCGCGGCAATCTCGCCCGTCACATCCAGCTTGCCCTCGTCCAGATTGAGCTGCTCGATGTGCAGATTCGCGCCCGTGAGCGCCACTTCCCCCACCGATGTCTCCAACACGACTTCCTCATCATTGAAGCAGCTCACCGCGGTCACCCCGGCAAGCTTCGCCCGTTCGCGTCCCTCCATGGTCAGGGTGTGCGGGCGCTGCAAGGTTTCCATCTCCATACCATCGCCTCCGGGAGGAGCTTATGCGGCGCGGCGGCAAAAAAGAGGTCGATCCCAGCAAAAGCGGGCGACAAAAATCAGCGGGTTTCGGATGCGTCCAGGGACGCGATCACCTCCCGCAGTTGTCCAGCGGACGCCGCGAGCGCCTCGCGTTCGCTCGCATCCAGCGGCAGTTCCAGCACGGCCTGCACCCCGTCCTTGCCCACGACCGAAGGGATGCTCAGCGCCAGTCCGGTCAATCCGTATTCCCCGCCGAGCACGGTCGATACCGGCAAAACCGCCTGTTCGTCGCGCACGATGCACTCCGCAATGCGCGCCACGGCCATCGCAATGCCGTAATAGGTCGCGCCCTTGCGCTCGATGATGGCATACGCACTGTCGCGCACGTCCTCGTAGATTTCCTTCTTGAGCCGGTCGCTGTCCACAAAGCCGCGCTGCACGCAAAAATGCGCCAGTTCGATGCCCGATACGTTCGCCCCGCTCCAGACGGCGAGTTCGCTGTCGCCATGTTCCCCGATGATCACCGCGTGCACGCTCCGGCTGTCCACCCCCAGGCGCTTGCCCAGCAGCTGCTTGAGCCGCGCCGTGTCCAGCACCGTGCCCGAGCCGATCACCCGGCTGACCGGATACCCCGAAAGGCGCTGCGCCTCGTAGGTCAAAATGTCCACCGGATTGGAAACGATCAGCAAAATGCCCTCAAACGCCGTCTCGCGGATGCGCGCGATGATGTCTTTGAGGATGGCCACATTTTTGCCGATCAGTTGGAGGCGCGTCTCACCCGGCTTTTGGTTCGCCCCCGCCGTAATGATGATCAGCGCGCAGTCGGCCACGTCCTCGTATCCGCCCGCGTGGATGTCCATCGCCGCCGTGTACGGCAGGCCGTGGCTCAGGTCCATCGCCTCCCCTTCCGCCTTGTCCCGGCTCATGTCGATGAGCACCATTTCCGAAAAGATGGCGCGCTGCATGAGGCTGAACGCGATGGACGCCCCCACATGCCCGCAGCCGATCACGGCGACCTTTCTCATATTGATCATGCTCTATTTCCTCGCTTTCCCTGGAATGCGCTCAGTTTGCCCCAAATAAAAAAGGGGCATGCGAGGAAGCATGCCCGTCATTTCGCCTGATTGAGCAGATTCACCAGTTCTTCGCTGCCCGCCTGCCGAAGCTCTTGCAGCCAGGCGTTCCAGTGTTCGTCATCCAGCGGGGTTTCGCCCGTCACAAAGCGCGCGATGCCGCGATCCACGCAGCCGCCAATCGTCAACGCCAATGCATCCGCCCGCGCCTGGGACGCGGCATCCAGCGCATAGGCGGGCGTCACCTGCCGGGCAACCGCCTGCACCTTCGCGCTCTCGGCAAAGACATGCCGGTCCGCATCGCTGTCCACCCGTTCCAGAAACGCCTGGGGCACGAGTCCCGGCATCGTCGTGCCCGTATACATGAGCGCCTCGGCCTGAATCTCTTCCAGCGGGCGCGTAGCCTGTACGTTCAGCGTCCAGGAGCCATCCTCGCCCACGATGTAGTCCTCACCCTCGACGCCCGCATAGGCCAGCCGCGCGCCTTCCTCGCCATAGAGCGCATCCACCCAGCGCAGCGCCGCTTCGGGATCCTCGCACGCGGAGGTGACGGCAAAGCAACCCGTCCACACGCTGCCCAGCAGATCGCGCCAGACCGTCTCGCCGTCCGGCCCCGGCATCAGCAACGCCCGATAATCGGTGACATTCTGCGCCGGCACATGCGTAAACGGCGTCATGCTCACCAGCAGCGCGCTGACCACCGGCGCGTCCTCTTCTTGCGTCTGCAAAGCGGAGACGCTGTGATAGGCCGTAAAGGCCTGGGGCTGCAAAATGCCCTGCTCGTACCAACTGCGCAGCAGCTCCACAAAGTCGCGGTATCCGGCAAGCTCCGGCGCAAAGACGGCGCTTCCCTCCACGCGCGCGATGTGGTAATCGTCCGCGACGATGCCAAAGTACGGCAGAAGCCAGCGCATCTCCCAAACACCCGTGAGGTCTGCGGCAATTTCATCGGCCTTGCCGTTCCCGTTGGGGTCCGCGTCCCGCAGGACAAGCAGCGCCTGCGTCAGCTCCTCCACCGTGCCGGGCATGGCAATCCCCAGCTGTTCCAGCCACGCCGCGTTGATCCATACACAGACCTGCCGCTCGCTTCGGCTCAGCAGCGGAAGCGAGGCTATACGCCCATCCTCCAGCGCAATCACATCACGCCATGCCGGATTCTCCTCCAAAAGCGCGGACAGGTTCGGCATGTTTTCCTCGATCAGCGGTGCCAGGTCGATCAGCGCGCCCGCATCGAGCAGCGCGCGCTCCTGCGTGCGCGTCAGTTCCGCCTTGAAGAGCACCTCCGCGGGGATCTCTCCCTCCAGCATCCCCGAAAGCAGCGCTTCATACGCCTCCTCATCCAGGGATTGCGCGTCCATGTGAACCCCCGTCAGCGCCTCCATGCGCGGAAAGAACGCGCTCTGCGCCCACTGGCGCGCCACATCCTGCGTTTCCGGCCCCGTGAGCGTCAACGCCCAGGCCCGAGCCCCCGCGAGCATCATGCCCAGGGCCAGAACCACCGCCGCCATTTGTTTCATGCTCTTGCCTCCGTATCGCTCCATTTTTTCGGAACTTCCGTTTTTTTCCGATTATATCATATCCGTCCGTGTCCCGCCAGAGTGATTCGCGCGCAGTCAGGGCAGACTACTTGCGCATTGCGCGCATAGACTGATGGCGAAGAGGGGGAATCGGATTGCTTGAGAAGCTGAACGCAAACTGGCGTGCGCGGCGTGTGCTGCTGGTGGGCACCGCGGACCGCGCCACGCAGTGGATGCAGGCGCTCCTGACCGAACTGGGCGCCAAACCCGCGCGCATTCCGCCATCGGCCGGTGCGGAGCCGCTTTGCCGGGCCATGACGGCTGGACGCATCAGCGCGGTGATCGTCCCCGCGCTGTCGACGCTCGCGCCCGGCAAGGATGCCGCCGGGCAACTCGCCGCCTTGGCCTCGCTGCTGCGCGAGATCCGGGAAGCCGGCGTGCCGCTGACCATCCTCTGCTCGGATGAAAACGTCTATCGCGCGCAACAGCACCCCTGGTATGCCCGCGAAGAGGACTTGACCGGCGGGGAAACGGCGGCCGGACTGAGCATGTCGCTGCTGCAAGCGTATGCGGACGGCGTATCGCGCGGGCTTTGCGGCGATGCCGTCCATACGATCTGCGTGCGCCACATGCCCACGCTGGGCAGCGGCTCGCCCGCCACCCTGCAATACACCAATTGGTGCCGCGCGCTGCTGGCCGGGGAAGTGGTCAACGTCTGCAATCCCGCCATGCAGGGCGTCTTCCTCCATCCGCTGGACATGGCCTGCGGCGCATTGGCCCTCGGCGCGCGGTTTTTTGCCGGGGAAGAGCCGGGGATATTCAACCTCGGCCCCGGCCCTCTGAGCCTCTGCGCCAATCGCAGCGCAGCGCTACGGCTCATCGCGCGCCACGGCGGAACGCGCCCCATTCAGGAGAGCGAACCGCCGCTCGGTCCCGCCCTGCCGTTGCTCGACGGCGCACGCGCGCGCCTGCTCTGCGGCACGGTCTGCCAGCTCTCCGCCGACGACGCGCTCGACCGGCTCTTCTTTCTTGAACGCGCCGCGCAGGAGGGAAACGAGTTGGAGGAAATCCAAAAACAGACGCAGGACTACATCCTCCGCCTGAGCGTATGAACAGAGGCATGCTCCCGTCAGGAGCATGCCTCCATGTCTTCAGTCTGATTCGCGCTCTTTGCGCCGCGACTCCTGCAACGTCGCTTTCACAAGCGTACGGGAAATCAACGCGCAAGCCGGAGTTTGCGCAAAAGGCCCCGCACCAGCTCCTTCTCCCCGGCGTTCATCGCCAGCGCATACACGCTCAGCGCGTACACCGCCGTATACGGCACGGCAAAGCGCAGCACGCCGCCATACCCGACAAACGAAAAACAGCGCACGGCCACCAGCCCCATCACCACCGGCGGGATCATGGCCGGAAGGATGGACAGGCTGCTGGAAAAGAAGTATTTCATGTCCAGTCCGATGTGCGTCTGGTAATACCAGTTCATCACCAGCCCCTTGCCCACGAGCAGGGAAACCCCCCGGCCCATC
>CALVTV010000220.1 GCA_944363005.1 uncultured Clostridia bacterium
CCAGGTCGCCCTGTGTGGCGATCCGGCCCGCGCTTTGCTCGACATACGCCGTCAGCGCCTGCCAAAACGGCGCCTCGCCCACGGCCAGCTCGATACCCAGCATCATCGCCGCGCCCTGATCGCGCAGCACCTGCGTCATCTCCGTATCGCCGCCGAAGTGATCCACGCCCGCGCCGACCCTCACGCCCTACCGCCCCGTGAGCCGCGTCGCGGCCTCGCTTTCCTCCATCACGGGCGGTTCAACTCCGCCCGCCCCCTTGCGCGCGCGGAAGCTGAGCAGTTCCACGGTCGAGGCCAGCGTCTGGCTGAGCCAAGGCGCCTGCCAGGGATCGCTTTCCACGAGCACGCCGAACGTCTGGCGCGCCACAAGCCGCGTCATGCGGCGCAGCTGCGCCTCCTTGTCCCCGTCCTGCGCAAGCGCCACAAGCCCGGAAAGCGCCAACCCATCCTCGCGCCCGGTGTCCGCCTCGACAACCGACAGCGACGGGAACGGATAACCCAGGCCCAGATCATCAAGCGCCTCGAGCGCTTCCTTCGCCCGGCTGAGCAAGTTGCCCGCCGTGCCTCCATCGCCGGCCAATGCCGTGATGAGCACGCCGTCCCGCTCATTCTGACGCACCGCGCCCTCATAGCCAAGGGCAAACGCCACATCGCGCGCGCCCTGCATCTGAACGGTGTAGAGCGTTTCGCCCACGCCGGTTTCCCAGCGCCGGTTCGTCAGCGCGCCGCCGAAGGCCGCCTGCGTCGAGTCGGCGCAGATCAGCTCCAGCACATAGTCAAACGCCTCCGCATAACTCGGCTCCGCCAGCGCATCGAACGCATCCGTCCGCCAGGCGCCGTTTTCAAAGACGGCCAGCGCGGGCAGCGTGATCACGGCCGCCGCGTCGGCCTTCGCGTGCTTGACCATGACCGTCCACGTCAATTCAACCGTCTGCCCGGCGGCCCAGTTGAGCGGGATGCGCAGCACCGTCGGGTCGTCTTCATCCTGCGCATAGGACACGTCCACGCCGTCCACCTGCACGCCCGTGACCGCGGCGCTCGAGCCCGTCTCGCCGTTCATGTAGAGCCTGAGCACAGCTTCCGTGCGCGCCGTGTCGCCGCGATTGGTGGCCTGAAGCGTCTGCGTGCCGCGCAGCGTGCGCGTGCCCGCGTCATAGGTCAAACTCGCGCGCATGAAGTCGCGCTCCTGTGTGGGTTGCAGCGCGTCCAACGACGCCGTCAGCCGCCGGTTTGCCCGAAGCCAGAACGCCAACCCGGCGCTCACCAGCAGAACCACGCACAACGCGACCTCTGCGATTCTCTTGATGTTCTTCATGAAGACCTCCCGGTTTTCGCGCTTGTTTGCCGTCCAAAAAAGCGGACAGCCCTCGGCCATCCGCTTTTGTACATTACGCTTTCTTGTCGAATTTCGTGCCGCAGTTCTTGCAGGTGATCGTCACATTGCCCACCCCGCGCGGCACGCGCAGCCGGTTCTTGCACTTGGGGCAGGTGAAGTAGCGGTATTTCTTGCCGTTCTTCACGCGGTTGACCCATTGGCTCGCCGCCACACGGGCCTTCTGCGTCGCCTGCAAATAGTCGGCATTTTCCTGCGCGCGCTTGTAGCGGTTCTTGCTGAGCATCCGGAAAAACGCCAACACGAGCAGCGCATCGGACATCAGCGTCAGCCAGCCCCAACCGAAGATCATCGCGACCACCGTCATCACCAGCGCCACAATCACCATCGTATAGCTGAGCTGATCGACGCCGTAGCGGCCGGACATGAAGCGCGCAAACGCCGCGCGCAGTTTTTCAAACCATCCCATGCACTTCATCCTCCTTCGCGGATTCCCTTACAGAATAAGGCAAACTCCGCCGCCTGTCAACCCATTTTGAGGCGCGGTCAGCCCTGCGCATCCGCAAAGGGCAGGCGCTCCAGGCGCTCAAAGTCCGAAAGCTCCTGTACGGCGCGGTTCCACTGCTCAGGATCGGACAGCTCACGCGGCTCATGGGCATCCAGGCCGATGATCACCCGCACGCCTTCACTGCGCGCGATGGCAAAGAACTCCGGGTGCGGATAGCTCCTGCTGTGGGTCACCGGCTGCCAAAAGCGATCGTGCGCGTTGTATTCCATGGGGATGTCCAGCGCGCGGCACGCCTGGGAAAGCTCCCGCGCCGCCGCGCGGCAATTCTCGTCAAAGCGCGGATAGCCGCGCATGAACAGATCCGGATGCGCCAGATAGGCGAACAGCCCGGTGCGCAGGCCGTCGATCGTGCTGCGCACATAGGCCGCAAGCTCCCCCGGCGTGCGCGCGTTTCCAAAGTACATGCCCGTCTCGTCGCTGCCGTCGTAATGGTTGCCCAGGATCAGGTAATCGAGCTGCTTTTCCTGCGCCATATCGGCCAGCCAGCCCATATACTCCGGAAAATTCTCGCACTCAAACCCCACACGCACGCGGATTTGATCCGCATACCGGTCCGCCAGCGCGCGAATGCTGCTCACGTACTCATCCAGGCGGTCGATATGCATGCGCACGCGGGGATGCGTATAGCCCGAGCGGTAGGGCCAGGGCACATGGTCGGAAAAGCCCAACTCCTCAAACCCCTGCGCGATGGCCGCGCGCACATAGGCCTCGTCCGTGCCCTCTGCGTGCCCGCAGCGGGCCGTATGCGTGTGATAATTCGCTTTCATGGTTCGCCTCTCCTCATTCGATGCCAATGCGCGTGCAGGGAACGCGCCCCTCAACGAGATCGCTGATGCGGTGGCGGCCATGGCCGATGATCACCGTCGTGCCGCGTAGCGCCGGACCGAGCGCATACTCGAGCTTGGCAAACGCGCCGCCTGCCCCCGCGCGCGACGCTCCGACGCAGTGCTCTTGCAGCTTGCGCACGCGCGCCTCCAGTTCCTGCGCGTCACGCGCCGTCACCTCGCGCACCAACGTAGCCGGGTCATTCGGGTCGGCGTAGATGCCCTCCGTGGAGGTCATGATCAACAGCACGCGCGTGGAAACCAGCCCGGCGATAACCGCCGCCGTCTCGTCGTTGTCCACGCATTCGTGGACTTCGCGATTCTCCCGCCGAAGCGCGGACAGCTCCCACTTGCGGTTTTCCGCGTCGGACACCGGGTCGTTGTAATTGACGATCGGTATGGCGCCCTGCTCCTTGGCGCGCAGGAACAGCCGCCGGATGTGCTCGCGCTTGCCCGGATCGTTGAAGTGCTGATGCTCCACGAGCACCTGGCGCACGCCGTACTCCTGGCGAATGAAGTGGCGGTACTGCTCCATGAGGATCGTCTGGCCCTGCGCGGCATAGTCGGTCTTGGCGTCCACGCTGTCGCACGTCAGCTCATGGCCGGTGCGCCGGATGTAGTCAAGCCGTCCGATTTCCGCCGCGCCAGAGGTCACCCAAATCATGCGCGGGCGCAGTTCGCGGCCCAGGCGCGAGAAGATATTGTAATCGATGTCGGCGTCCTCGCGGCGAATGAGCGCCATCGAGCCGATCTTACCGACCAGGTCAAAGTCGTACTGCATAACTCTTCCTTCCCCCCGCCGCCGGGACGGGGTTTCACTTGTGGTAGCGTTCTCCCGCCTGAATCTTGCAGGCGCGGTAGAGCTGTTCAAGGAGCATGATGCGTGCCAGCTGATGCGGGAAGGTCATCGGAGAAAACGAGAGTTTGAGCTGCGCGCGCGCCACCACGTCCTTGGAAAGGCCCAGCGAACCGCCGATGACGAACACCACGCGCCGCCCGCTGTCGCCAAGGCGCGCGACCTGCTCGGAGAGCTGCACGGAATCCAGCCGTCGCCCGTCGATGCACAGGGCGACCACGACGTCATCCTCCCGCAGCTTTTGCAGGATCGTCTGCCCTTCCCGCTGGCAAACCTGCGCCTCGGCGGCCGGCGACACATGCGAGGGCTCCGGCAGATCGGGCAACTCGATGACCTCCATTTTGCCAAAGCGCGACAGCCGTTTTTCGTACTCCGCCGCCGCCTCGCGCCAGTAGCGCTCCTTGAGCCGGCCGACGCACACGATTGCCATGTTCATCGGAGCACCTCCGTCAAAATCCAGGCCGCAGAGACCGCCAGCAGCGCCGCAATGAGCGCAAGGGCTTCGCGCCGCCCCACCCGAAGCGCATCCGGCACGGCCGCTCGCGTGCCCTTTGCCGCCACCGCGCGCCGAAGCGCCCAGACAAAGGCACCGCATCCCAGCAGCCGCAAAAGCGAGGACTGCGGCGTCAGCCCGGAAAACAGCCCGCCCAGCCCCACGCCCGTCAGCAGCAGCAGCGTGAGATTATAGGACGCATGCACGAGCAACCCTGCCAGCAGGGAACCGGTGCGCAGCACGAGCCCCGCCAGCAGCAGGCCGAATACCGCCTGCCCCGCGGGGTTTGCGCCATGCGCCAGGGCGAAGAGCAACGCCGTCGCGGCGGCCGCCTGCGCGCGGCCATACCGGCTGAACACGCCCAGCAGATAGCCGCGGAAAAACAACTCCTCGCACAGCGGCGCCAGCAACACGCTCTGCACCAGCGCAGGCATGAGCGCAAAACGCTGCGCGCCGCCCGACGCGGCCTGCACGCCAAACTTGCTCGCCAATGCGGTGAGCACATCGGCAAACAGGCTCATCGGGCAGACGCAAAGCGCGCCCACCGCGCCCAGCCAGAGCACCTGTGCGCTGCTGAGCGCGCGATTGGCCAGCAAATGCGTCTGGCGTCCATCGACCACCAGAAGGCCGAGTGCCGCCGGCAGGCCGCAAAAGAGCAGCGTGCCCCCGGCGCTCAGCAGCGCCGATGCGCCGCCCCTGAGCGGGATGAGCCGAAGCAGCGTCAGCCCCGCCAACGAAAAAAAGGTAAGAAAAAGCGCGGAGCTCGTGCGCACACGGCGCCGCGCGCTGATTCGCTGTCGTTTCATGAATTAAATACGTAGTCGCGTTGAATGATGTAGCTCAAAGCGAAGAGCACCAGATCCACCGGAATCTTGATGATGCCCGCGGAAATCGGCACCACGCCGGGCAAAAACTGCACCAGGCCCGCGCCAATGGCGCCCTGCACCACGGCCAGCACGTAATACTTGGCCATGGAGTACTTGGTGCCGCAGCCGGAGAACACCGTGTGCTTGTTGAGGTGATAGTTGACCTGGGAAGAGGCCAGGCGCGCGAGCGCATAGCTGACAAACCCGGACACACCCAGCCACAGGAACAGCCAGTAGAGCGCGTAATCCACGGCAAAGGAGGTGACCGACGAGAACAGGTACTTGAAGATCACCAGATAGATGCGCAGGGCGTCGCGCACGGGGTTGAAGTGGCTGCCCGCGTTGTCGTCGATGTAGATCGTCTCAATGGGCACCTCAAAGACGCCCAGCTTCATGTCCCGCAGCTTGAGCAGCACGTTCATCTCGTACTCATAGCGCTCGCCGTCAATGCGCATCATCTCCTCCAGCGCACCGCGCGGCAGCACGCGCAAGCCGGTCTGCGTGTCGCCCACATGCACGCCGCTGGCCAGCGCATAGACGAAACGCGTGATCCGATTGCCCCGACGGCTCTTGAAGGGCACATCGCCCGTGAACGCGCGCGAGCCCAGGATCAGCGTGTCCGGATGGGCCTTTGCCGCCTCCATCAGGCGCAGGATGTCCTGCGGCGTATGCTGGCCGTCCGCGTCGGCCGTCACAATCCCGCGAAGCTCCGGCCAGTTGATCAGCGCGGCGTTGATGCCCGTCTTGAGCGCGCGCCCCTTGCCCAGATTGACCGTATGCACGGCGACCTGCGCGCCCAGCGCCCGGCATTGCTCAAAGATCGGCGCGTACGTCTGCTGACCGCCGTCGTCCACCAGCTGCACGTCAAGGGCCTGATCGCGCAGCGCCCGAACCAGTTCCACCAGGCGCTCATCCGGCTTGTAGGCCGGAATGAGCACGATGATTCCGGATTGATTTTCCATACATTCTCCTTCATGCGGGCCCCGATGGACGCCGCCAGCGAAAGTAGTTTTTGCCCCTGCTTCAAAAAGCCCGGAGCATCGCCAGTATAGCGCCGTTTTCCCAAAAAGTCAATGCAATCCGCATTTTTTGCCCGTTCCCATGCCTGCGCCTTGCGCCTTGTGTCCCTTTGTGATACAATAGGAAAAAACTCAGACCGATCGCCGCCGCTTTGGCGCGCGTTTTCACATGAAGGAGGCGTTCCCCATGGAACAAGTCAAGAAGCAGCGCATCCTCTCGGGCATTCAGCCCTCCGGCACGCCGACGCTGGGCAACTACATCGGCGCGATGCGCAACTGGAAGCTGCTGGAAGACGAGTATGACTGCCTGTACATGATTGCGGACCTGCACGCCATCACCGTTCGCCAGGAGCCGGCCAAACTGCGCCAGCAATCCATGCAGCTGCTCGCGCTGCTGCTGGCCATCGGCCTTGACCCGCAAAAGAACGTGCTCTTTTTCCAGAGCCATGTGCCCCAGCACTCGCAGATGGCCTGGCTGCTCAACTGCTACACCTACATGGGCGAAATGAGCCGCATGACCCAGTTCAAGGACAAGAGCGCCAAGCACGCGGACAACATCAACTGCGGCCTGTTCACCTATCCGATCCTGATGGCGGGCGACATCCTGCTCTATCAGGCAAACCTGGTGCCGGTGGGCAAGGACCAGACGCAGCACCTTGAAATCTGCCGCGACATCGCTACCCGCGTCAACGGCCTGTACAGCAACGTGTTCACGATCCCCGAGGGCTATTATCCCAAGGTCGGCGCGCGCGTCATGAGCCTGCAGGACCCCACGCGCAAGATGAGCAAGTCCGATCCGGACGACTGCTTCATCAGCATTCTCGATACGCCGGATACCATCCGCCGCAAATACCGCCGCGCGGTCACCGATTCCGACGGCGAAATCCGCTTTGATCCGGAGAACAAGCCGGGCGTGTCGAACCTGCTCTCCATCCTCTGCGCGCTCACGGGCCAGACCATCGACGAATTGACCGCCTCCTTCGCCGGCAAGGGGTACGGCGAGCTCAAGGCCGCCGTCACCGACGCGACCATTGAAACGCTCGCCCCGATTCAGGAGCGCTTCAACCAGTACATGGGCGACAAGGCCTATCTGGAAACCGTCTACCGCGACGGCGCGGCGCGTGCGAGCCATCTCGCCGAACGCACGCTCCAGAAGCTGATGAAGAAAATCGGCTACGTGCAAAAGTAACGCTCTTCGCGGCAGACCGTTTGTCTGCCGCGCTTTTTGTAACGAAAGGAGGCCGCATATGAAAAAATTTCTAAAGGTCTACGCGATGACGCTCATCTTCATCCTTGCGTTTCTCTTCCTCGGCGGCCATACCCTGCTGGACATGAAGCGCCATTTCTACCGCACGGGGTTTGTGGTTGCCATTCCGGTCGCCGCCGTCGCTTACGCACTTTACGCGCTGTCCGACCGCATTGACATGCTCGAAAAGCGCGTTGCCGAGCTGGAAGCCCGCACAAGGAATTAACCCCTTTACAGGCCCATATTTTGTGCTATAATGAATAAAGCGACACAAGATATGGAGGTCTTGCCCATGTGTGAAGTCAACATCACCGGCGGCGCCTGTGCGCAGCAGGAAGTGGATGCCTATATTGCCCGCGCTTTGGAGCTTTACGGCCGCGAGCCCGACGCCATTGACGTGCACATCGACGGCGATTACGTCGATCTGGCCTATCGCTACCACAACCAGCCCTTCCACCGCATTCGCCGCATCACCGGCTATCTCGTCGGCACGCTCGACCGCTTTAACGATGCCAAGCGCGCTGAGGAGCGCGACCGCGTCAAACACAGCATGGCGCTGTAAGCCTGTGCGCCTCGCAGCCCCATCTACAAAAAACGCCTCTGTACGTCGCTTCGATTGAAAGCGGCAGCACAGAGGCGTTTTGTTTTCATCGCGCGTTCACAGGTCGAGCTTCAGGTCGTCTTCCCCAATCCAGCCCCAAGCGCGCAACACGCGCGCGAAGGCCCAACTGAGCACGGCCGGAAGCACAAAGCAGATGAGCACGAGGCCGATCCAGTCCATGGCGGTAATCGCCGCCTTGGTTCCCGCGGCGACGTCGTTCACCCAGCCCGTATATACGCCGATCTGTCCGACGAAACCGCAAGTGCCCATGCCGGAGGAGACGGCGGAACCATTCATCTGCAAGCGGAACAGGCAGGTCGCCAGCGGACCGGTGATGGCCGAAGCCAAGGTCGGCGGAATCCAGATGCGCGGATTCTTGACGATGTTGGGCATTTGCAACATGCTCGTGCCCACGCCCTGCGCGACAAGGCCGCCCCAACCGTTTTCGCGGAAGCTCATCACGGCAAAACCGACCATCTGCGCGCAGCAGCCCGCCACGGCGGCGCCCCCTGCCAGGCCCACCAGGCCAAAGGACGCGCAGATCGCCGCAGAGCTGATCGGCAACGTCAGCGCCATGCCGATGAGCACGGAGACGAGGATGCCCATGAAGAACGGCTGAAGCTCCGTCGCCCACATGATCGCCTCGCCGACGGCATTGGCCGCCGTGCCGATGGGCGCCGCCACCAGTGCGGATACCCCGATGCCCGCGAGGATCGTCACAATTGGCGTAACGAGGATGTCAATGCGCGTCTCTTTGGAGACGAGCTTACCCAGTTCGCAGGCGACAATCGCTACCACATACACGGCCAGCGGACCGCCGGACCCGCCCATCGCATTGGCGGCAAAGCCCACCGGAATCAGCGAAAACAGCACGAGCGACGGGCAATGCAGCGCAGAACCAATCGCCACGGCGATGCCCGGCCCCACCATCAGCGAAGCCAGGCCGCCGATGGTATACGCCTGTCCGAGGGTGACCACGGGCTGCGTCAGAAAACCAATGTGAAATTGCTGACCGATGGTGTTGAGAATCGTGCCGACCAGCAGCGTACAAAACAATCCCTGCGCCATAGCGCCAAGCGCATCGATGCCATAGCGCTGGAAGGTACAGGCCACATCCTTCTTTCGAAGGAAGTCCCTCCACGTCTTCATCACGGTATCCCCTTTCCTGCATAGATTGGGGTGTATTATAGCACAAAATCACCCGTCATGCAATGTGCTTCATGCATTCCTGCATATATATCTCATCAGCAATGCATCCCATCGCCTGGCAAGAAGATGCGCACAACAAAGAAGCCCGGAATCCCCCAAGGAGATTCCGGGCCAAACTGCTTACCGGCCGAGCATGGCCGCGCCGATGATGCCCGCGTCCGAGCCGAGCCGGGCCAACTCGATGAGCGCATGCGGCATGGCCTTGATAAAGACCAGCTTCTCCACCTCTTCGCGCACGGAATCCAGCAGGAACTTGCCCGCATTGGAGACTCCGCCGCCCAGCACGATGATTTCCGGATCGAGGATATTGATGATGCTGACAATGCCGTACGCCAACCCTTTGACATACTCATCAAAGACACGCTTGGCTACAGGGTCCGCTTCCTTCGCGCAATCGATCACGATTTTGGCGTTGATCTTCTCCGGATTGCCGCCGCATCGCGCCATGATGGCGCTCTCCGGATGCGCCGCCACGGCAATGCGCGCCTCGCGGATGATCGCTGTAGCGGAAGCATAGCGCTCAAAGCAGCCCCGGTTTCCGCAGGTGCACAGCTCGCCGTCCATCTTGACAATCATGTGGCCGATTTCCGAACCGACGCCATGCGCCCCGGAGAACGGCCGTCCATTGATGATGATGCCGCCGCCAACGCCGGTACCCAGCGTGATGAACACGCTCGTCTGCGAGCCCGCGCTCACGCCCGCAACCGCCTCGGCCAGGCCGGCGACCGTCGCATCGTTGTCCACGATGACAGGCCGGTCAATATACTTGCGCATCTCCTGAACAAAAGGAACCCCGTGCCAGCCCAGATTGGTGCACATCGGAATGATGCCGGTCTTGGGATCGCAGATGCCCGGCACGCCCACGCCGACTGCGGCGACATCGGAAACCTTCACGCCGCCTTCCGCCGCCACCTTGTTGCACAGCGCCGCAATGTCCGCTATGATGGCCTGATACGGTCTCTCCGCATGCGTAAGCATCGATCCCTTGGCCAGGATCTTTCCCTTTTCGTTGACCAATCCGGCCTTGATACCCGTTCCGCCCAAGTCTACGCCGATATACAGCATCCTTCATCAACCTTCCTTTGTCCGCTTATTCTGTTGATTTAACCATTTTTATCCGCTTCGCTCCGGCCGTAAAGCTGGGTTAAGCGGCGGTCCAACTCATTTACCGCGTCGTAGCCCTCGCACTTGAGGCGCCAGTTGCGCGCCGCAATTTCCACGATGATGGCCAGATTGCGTCCGGGACTGACCGGAATCTCCATCAGCGGGATGCTCAAGCCGAGAATCTCGTGGGTTTTTTCCTGCGTACCCAGGCGGTCATAGTCCTTCTCCGGGCTCCAGGCTTCCAGGTGAATGATGATATCGATCGTCTTGCGGCGCATCGTCGCGCCAATGCCAAAGATCGACTTGATATCCACAATGCCAATGCCGCGCAGTTCCATGAGATCGCGCACCACTGGCGGCGCTTCTCCGCGCAGTTTGCGGCCCACGCGCACAATATCCACCACGTCGTCGGCCACAAGCAGATGGCCGCGCTTGATCAGCTCAAGCGCACACTCGCTCTTGCCAACGCCGCTCTCGCCCATGATGAGCACGCCAACGCCAAAAACTTCGACCAGCACGCCATGCATTGTCGTTCTGGGGGCGAGTTCTTCGTTCATGTATGTGATTGCGCGGCCCGTAAAGGCGCTGGTTTCTTCCTGCGTGCTGTAAATCGGCACGCCATGCGCCTGCGCCTGGCAAAGCAGCGCCGGGGGACAGGCCATCCCGCGCGCGATGATGATGCACGGCATGGGATAGGAAAAGTACCTTTTCAGCCGTTCGTTGCACAGCGCGTCCGGCAGGCTGCACAGGTAGGCCATCTCCGTCTTGCCGATCACCTGAGGCCGTTCGTTGGCAAACACGTCAAAATAGCCGGCGAACTGCAACCCAGGCCGGCAAATATCGCCTACGCCAATCGCCATGCTGCTGCGAGAAGCTGGACTGATCACCTGTAATTCCAATGCCTCGGCAAAACTCTCCAGCGAAATCACATTCCAGCCTCCTTTGCACGATATGTCTCTATTATAGCCTATCCGGGCAGAGATGACCAGTACTGAGATGCGTTTTTCTCCCCGCCCGGGCACAAAATGTATCCTTCTGCGGTGAATCAAGCGCCCTGCCGGATACCCCCACATTTGAAGTTCAATCCCGACGAATTGCCTTTGAATTTGCAAGAGGGTTCGCGCATGGCCGATCGACGTGCCGTATTTGACGGTATTCGTTCATCAAAACCGGCAAAGGACGGCAAGTCCCGCCGTTTTCCTGCCCGAGAGCGACGCTTGCCCGAAAATTTTCATAATAAAAAAACTCCCGCACAATGCCAAACGCATTGCGCAGGAGCGTAAGTTGCTCCCTTGACAGGGCCCGGATGGATCGGGCGGGCAGTCAAGCCTTCTGGTTCTTCTGCAAAATATCCCTCACGATGGAAAAATTGTATTCCAAGTCCCGGCCGCCATCGAGCCGCACCAGGGGACAGTTCAGCTGTTTTTGCCATTCGTCGTGCTTGGCCTTGCTCCTCATATCCAGGCCGCCGGCGTCGTATCTGCCGGCCCATTCGATAAACTCCACATGAGTCCGGTACATGTCGCCGCCCGGTTCAATCCGATCGCCAAATGCTTCCCGTTCTCTGGCTTTCAATCGGGCAATGCGCACGGACGTCTCCGTTTCCAGTCTGACCGCCAGCGTAAACAGGGGGATCAGCGCATCTCCCCAATCGACCAGGGAACCCGAAATCACAACATTGTCCGCGCAGGCAATGTCGTGTTTCATCAGCTTGACCCGCTCTTGGATCGGCCTCTTTTGCGTGTACGGGGGATCGACCGGCAACCAGAAATAATCGTCCGCATCCATCAAACGATACCCCAGTTCGCGGCCAATCTTCCGGCCCAACGTGGTCGTGCCGCTGCCGGAAGCGCCGAAGATGTGAATGACCTGCTTCAAGGCCCATCACCGCCTATCGCTTGCCCCGGGCAAGCCGCCTTTCCAGCGCCTCCAGCCGCACCTGCAAGGCATGCAGCCAGGTCCGCGGAAAGAAATAGCTCACGCCCCAGGCGATCAGCACGCCTGCCGTGGTGTCGATGATGCGGTTGACCGCATAGCTGATGTAGGTATCCACCGGCGTGTTGAACAGCAGGATGCACAGCACAACGCCGCCCGGCTGCACGCCGCCTTCCCAGAAGATCTGGCACAGGAACATCAGCAGCACCGTGCCCACAAACATCAGCGGCACCAGCCAGAGCGTGCGTCCCCCGTGCGGCATGAACATCAGATACACGCGGAAGAGCAGCATGCCCAACACACCGCCGATGATCGTGCCGAAGAGCCGGTTTCCGCCGTGCTGTCGGGAATCCTCCAGGTTTTCGCCCATGCCGAAGATCGCGCCGATGCACGCAAAGGCCGGGCTGCGGTCCTCAAAGCAGAGCTCGTAGATCAGCGCGCACAGCGCCGTCGCCAGCGCCATCTTGATCGTGCGCACATTCAGGCTCGGCCTGCCCAAAAGCGTCTTCATCCTTCGCATCCTCCCCGGTCAGGGCGTGAGTCCCAGCTCTTCATACGCCTGATCGATCACGCTGTTCCATGCGCTGATGACCTCCGGCCGCGAGGGCGCGCCGCACGAGCCACACGGCGTCAGCTCCGTAAAGGGATAGCGCTTGAGGTCTCCATAGGTGATCTCGGTCAGCGGCAGATACGTGCTGCGCACCGCCGAGCAGTTCTGATCCGTGTGGTAGTTTTGTCCGCCGTCGGGGTTGTAATACATGGGCGTCGCGTCGTCCACCTCGGGCAGCTTGCGCCCATCGTCATCCCAGACGATGATCTTCACATTCTTTTCCGAGCGCAAATTCTGCCAGAACCACTGGTGATTGTAGCCGTCCTCGTTCTCCTTGCGCTGCACGCGAATGCAGCCGTGAGAGGCGCGTTTGCCCAGTGCGCTCTCGCAGATGGAGTAATCATAAACCGTGCCGTCGGCGGAGACGACCGCCGGAACCATATGCATCAGGTCGCCGCCGTTGAAGCGAATCGCCTGCTCACACCAGAGGTTGCCGGACCAGAAGCCGCCCGTCCAGCTGCAAAGCAAAAACTCGCCCGATGCCGTTTCGTTGTAACCCGCGTTAGAACCGGATGCCGTGCCGGTGGAGCAGAGCAACGTGGTCACGAGTTTCCCCTCTTTATAAAAATAAAGGCGCTGGGTCATCTTGTCCACGACGATGCCGTACGTGGAATTGGGCGTGACGGTCTTCAGGCGGCCGGGGCGCACCCAGCCCTGCTCCAGCTCGTCATAGTCGTTGTAAGCCTCGATCTTCGACCAGCCGTCCTGCTCTTCCAGCACGCGCACGGCGACCGATTCGCCATAAAAAAAGCCCCGGTGCGCATCCGTTGTCTTGCGGTTGCCATTGGGCCCGTCGGAGAGATACACCTTTTCGTTGTTGTCCACGTCAAGCACGGTGATCGGCTCCATCAGGCGGGCCCAGACGGCCTCCTCGTCGTAGGGGTCAAACTCCCCAAACCACGAGGAGGAAATCGCGTCCTTTGCGGCCTGAAGCTGGCTTTCCGCCTGCGCCTGCGCCTCGGCCTCCGCCTGCGCCTGCGCCTGTTCGCGCAGCGCACTCAGCTCGTTATTCATCGCAATCTGCGTAGCCGCGTCGCCACGTCCCGTCTGGGAAAGGCCCTTGGCCTTCTGGTATTCCTTGGTCGCCGTCTCCGTCGCCTTGCAGAACTTGCCCGCGCAGTCGCCGTCGTAATAACCCAGCTCCTTGAGCTGGCGCTGATAGCGCGCGACAGCCTCACCGGAGGAACCCATTTCCACCTCGGTGCCCACCAGATTTTCCCGGCGGATGCCGTATCCGCGCAGGGACGCGTCGTCCAGGCGGTAGGAATAGCGCGCGACGACGGTCGGCTCCGGGCCCAGCATCTTGTTGTTGCCCTCGATGGTGTGAATCACATAGGTGCCGTCGGCCTCCTGCGTGACGTATTCCACAATGCCCACATGGTCGAGCCGGTTGTACTTGTACCACTCAATGTAGACCAGGTCGCCGCGCTGGGGAATGTAGGGCGAATCCTCGACGTACACGCCGTCGGCGTAGTAAAACTGCTTGCCGGCATCCTTGAGCGTACCGCTCACGGTGACATAGCGGCCCTCGGTCTGAAACCAGGTGGAACCGCCGTCACAGCTCGTCTGCAAGGGATAATCGTTGCCCAACATGGACGTGCCGTAATAGGCGTCCGCCTCGTTCACGCACCAGGAGACGAACTCGGAACACCACTCGCCATAAGCGTTGCCGCCCCACTCTCCGTATTTGCTGTAACCGCCCTTGGTCGCCGTATACCCCAACTCGTTGACGGCAACGGCCAGCAGCATTTCCGCCTGCTCATCCGCGAGCGCGGCAGAACAAGCCATCAGCAAAAGCGACAAAATGAATGCGATGATGTGCTTCATGCGTATCCTCCAGAAATCGAAATTCAGGTTGACCACTTAACGAATCAAGCGGGCATTTTCTTCCCGCTTTATGGAAAAATCTGTGTTTCGGCCTGCCAAATGGCATCTTCAAACGCGCGCCAGGGCGCATTTTCTCGCGGCGGAAGCGCGTCAAAGTGCATGGGCGTCTTGAGCGTGGGGTGAATCAGCGCCAGATGCGCGCCCCAAAGCGCGATCTGTTCGCCGGGCTTGCCGCCGCCATAGCGCGCATCGCCCCAGATGGGCAACCCATGATGGGAAAGCTGCACGCGGATCTGGTGCGAACGGCCGGTGAACAGCCGCACGCGCAGCAGCGTCAGCCCATTGGCCGCCCCCACCCGGGCAAAGCAAAGCCGCGCGTCTTTCGCCCCGGGCGTATTGGGCGCAACGGCGCGCACGGTGTTCGTCCGCGCATCCTTGAGCAGAAAGTCGCTCAGCTCCGCGCGCTCTTCCGCCTCGCCACGCACCGCCGCGACGTATTGCCGGCCAAGCGTCTTTTGACGCACCTGTTCGCTCAGGCGGTCCGCCGCCTTGCTCGTTCGCGCAAGCACGACCAGCCCGCCGACCGGCCTGTCCAGCCTGTGCACCAGGCCCAGATAGACCGCGCCCGGTTTTTGATAGCGCTGGGCGATGTAGCGCTTCATCGTGCTGTGCAGGTCGGGATCGCCGGAGGCGTCCGCCTGCGTGGGCATGTTCGGCGGTTTGACCACCACCAGCAGGTGGTTGTCCTCGTAGAGGATCTTCACGCCTTCAAAGATATCTTCCACGGCGTCAGCCCCTCTGCCAGCGGCCGCTCGCGCCGCACGGGAGAACGCCGCCCGCCGTGACCGGCAGCCCGACCTCGTCGGCGGTCATCACGCCGCCAAAGCGCGGAGTTACGCACATGTCGATCATGTTGCCCAGCACACTCGCCTGGAACCCCGTCGTGTATCCGTTGATGAGGAAGAACAGCGGGTCCTCGCACAGCGCCTGCGAGCAGGCCTTGACCAGCCCGTACAGCTCGTTTTCCAGTTTCCAGACCTCGCCGCCGGGTCCGCGCCCGTAGCTGGGCGGATCCATGAGGATGCCATCGTAAAAGTGACCGCGCCGCGCCTCGCGCTGCACAAACTTGAGCGCGTCGTCAAGAATCCAGCGGGTGCTGTCCTCCGGCAGGCCGCACAGCTCCCGGTTTTCCTTCGCCCACTGCACCATGCCCTTCGCCGCGTCGCAATGGCAGACCTGCGCCCCCGCCTTGGCGCAGGCCATTGTCGCGCCGCCGGTATAAGCGAACAGGTTGAGCACGCGCACAGGCCGGCCTTGTTCCCGCTGGCCGCGCACAAGCGCGCTCATCCAATCCCAGTTGACCGCCTGCTCGGGAAATAGGCCCGTATGCTTGAAGCCCGTAGGCCGCACGTAAAAGCGCAGATCGCCGTAGCGCATCACCCAGCGTTCCGGCAGATCGGTGAAAAATTCCCACGAGCCGCCGCCCTTGTCGCTGCGGTGATAGTGCGCCTGTGCCTTGCGCCAGACGGACGGATCGCGTGCGGGCCAAATCGCCTGCGGATCGGGACGGCGCAAATACACGTCGCCCCAGCGCTCCAGCTTCTCGCCGCCGCCGCAGTCGAGCACCTCATAATCCTGCCATTGATCTGCTAAAAACATGTTCACTCTCCGTCCATTTGTCCATCGGGGAAAAACCGTCCCAGCTTGTCCTTCTGCCCTTCCATCATATCAGAAAGCAGCCCCTCTGTATAGAGCAAATCGATGCCCGCCAGTGCCGGATCGATTTCCATCGCCTCGCGCAGCACTTTGCGGCTTCCGCTGGCCGCCGCCTCGGCGTACAGCAGATTGCACAGGCTGAGCTGACCGAGCACATCATGCAGCTCCTCGGGCAACGCGCACGGCTCTCCCTTTGCGCCCTGGGCGGTCACCTTCGCCGGACCTTCGACAAACCGGCCTTCCGCCACGCCCGGGATGGCCCCGTCGCAGGGCATGGTCAGGCTCTGCACATGGCAGTCGCCCTCACCCCACAGCGCGCGCAGGATCTCCACCGGCCGCGCGGTCACAAGGCCACTCGTGCGGATCTGGCCCCACGCCTTGAGCCCCTCCGGGCGCATGGGCCCGTGTACGGTCAGGAGCGCAAGATTGCGCTTGCGCAGTTCATAGTCCGCCAGTCCAACGCCCGAAAGCAGCACGGTCTTGCGCGGACTGAGCGGCGTGTCGGCCAGCATCTCATACTGCGTGACCAGCGGGCCCGCGGGGATCGCGCCATACCAGTCGATGTACTGCGCGGAGAGCTCCTCGCGGCTGTCCTCGCGCATTTCCTTCATGCAGCGGGCAATGAGGTCGCCCTTGCTGTCGCGCATCTTCGCCACCCAGGAAAACCCATTGAGGCCGGCGCAGGTGATCTCCATGTCCTTCACGTCCAGGTAGAGCGACAAGCGCGCCTTCGTCTGCTCGGTCAC
>CALVTV010000221.1 GCA_944363005.1 uncultured Clostridia bacterium
AGGCGCTTGGCTTTCTTCCCGAAAACGTTCCGTTGGATGCCCTGGAAGTCAGTGATAGCGCACCCGCTCCGTTGCTGGATTTGACCGGATGGCGGGTGTTGAAATCCTCGGACGCTCATGCCCTGGAATTCATATTGGAACGGGAATTCTACATCGACGTGCCGGAGCGTTCCGTGGATGCGATTTTCAGCTGGCTTTGCGCCAAGCGTCATTGCTGAACCCGCCGCGCAGTGTATATACCGCTCATTCATACGCCTATAACTTTTTCGTGCAATTCAATTCGCAATGTGGTATAATCAACCCATCGAGTTTGATACGAATATAACAAGGAGGTTTTCCCATGCCCAAGGACAACAAAGAAAAGTTTGACCAGCTGCAGGAAGTGATTGACAAACTCAAGCAAGAGCAAGGCTCTTTGATGCCAATCATGCAGCACGCGCAGGAAATCTTCGGCTATCTGCCCGAGGACGTTCAGCGCTACATTGCCAAAGAACTGGACATCCCCTTGAGCGACGTATATGGTGTGGCCACGTTCTACGCGCAGTTCAAACTCAATCCCGCTGGAAAGTACAACATCAGCGTCTGCTTGGGCACAGCCTGTTACGTAAAAGGCGCTCAGCTCGTGCTCAACAAACTGGAAGAGGTGCTGGGCGTCAAAGCCGGAGAAACGACAGCCGACGGCCTGTTTACCCTCAACGCAACCCGTTGCCTGGGCGCCTGCGGTCTGGCCCCGGTCATGATGGTCAATGACGACGTATACGGCCGGCTGACTCCGGATCAGGTGCCCGCCATCATCGAAAAGTACCGCTTGGCTGAAACGATATGATGCGTGAATTGTCGGACAATATTCTGGATATTGCTCAAAACTCCATTGCCGCGAGAGCGACGCTGATTAAAATCACCGTGAGCGTGAGCCATGCGGCAAACCGGATTTCCCTATGTTTTGAGGATAACGGCTGCGGAATGAGTCCCGAGATGGTGCAGACCGTGGCGGAACCCTTCACCACTTCCAGAAAGACGCGAAAGGTCGGCCTTGGCCTCCCCTTTCTCAAGCAAACCGCACTGATGACCGGCGGTACGTTTGATCTCTCTTCCTCTCTGGGCGTTGGGACAACCGTTTGCGCCTCCTTCGGACTGGATCACATTGATCGGCCGCCGCTTGGCGATGTCGCTTCGGCCTTTTACACCCTGATCCTGCTCAATCCCGCCGTGGACTTTCTGTTTGTGTATCTGTACGACGAAAAGCGTTTTGAATTCGATACCCGAATCGTCCGTCAAACCATCGAACCGCTTCGACTGGATGAACCCGAAATCTCCGATTGGATTCGAGAAAATCTGAACCAAGAAATATCTTTGCTGCATGGAGGGAGTTTTTCATGAAATCGCTGGAAGAACTTGCTGCAATCCGCAAAAGGATGCTTGAACAGGTCAACATGAGAAAGGACGACAAAATTGATACCCGCGTTGTAGTGGGCATGTGCACCTGTGGCATTGCCGCCGGCGCCCGGCCGGTCATGCTTGAGTTCATTTCTGAGCTCAAGCGGCGCGGTCTTGAAAACGTGACCGTCGCGCAAACCGGTTGCATTGGGATGTGCCGGCTCGAACCGATTGTGGATGTCTATGTCAAGGGACAGGAGAAAGTCACGTATGTGCACATGACGCCCGAAAAGGTTGCGCGCATCGTCAACGACCACATCGTAAACGGACGGCCTGTCGAAGAATATACGATTGGCTACCAAGGCTGATAGGGGGATACATTCATGGATTTGATCAGATCGCATGTCATGGTCTGCGGCGGTACCGGCTGTACATCCTCGAACTCAGCAGGCGTCATCGCAGAATTTGAAAAGCAGCTCGCCAACAAAGGCCTGGACAACGAAGTCAAGGTGGTGCGCACCGGATGCTTCGGCCTTTGCGAGGCCGGACCGGTCGTCATCGTCTATCCGGAAGGCGCCTTCTATTCCCACGTGAAGGTTTCCGACGTGGAGCGCATTGTGGACGAGCACCTCATCAAAGGCCGAATCGTCAAAGACCTGCTCTACAAAGAAGCCGTCGAAGACGAAAAAATCAAGTCGCTGGACAAAATCGATTTCTATAAAAAGCAAAAGCGCGTCGCCCTTCGCAACTGCGGCGTTATCGATCCGGAGAACATCGACGAATATATCGCGTTTGACGGCTACAAGGCTTTGGGCAAGTGCCTCACCGAAATGACCCGCGAAGAGGTCATCGATGTCATTCTCAAATCCGGTCTTCGTGGTCGCGGCGGCGCCGGCTTCCCGACTGGCCTGAAGTGGAAATTCGCCTACAATTCCCAGTCCGATAAAAAGTACGTCTGCTGCAACGCTGACGAGAGCGACCCGGGCGCTTTCATGGACCGCTCTGTGCTGGAGGGCGACCCGCATGTCGTGCTGGAGGCCATGGCCATTGCCGGCTACGCGATCGGTTCCGATCAGGGCTACATCTACTGCCGCGCGGAATACCCCATTGCGGTCAAACGCCTGCAAATCGCCATCGGCCAGGCGCGCGAATATGGATTGCTCGGCAAAAATATATTCGGCACCGACTTCTCCTTTGACATCGACATTCGCCTGGGCGCGGGTGCCTTCGTCTGTGGCGAAGAGACCGCTCTGATGGTTTCCATCGAGGGCAAGCGCGGTGAACCGCGTCCGCGGCCTCCGTTCCCCGCCGTCAAGGGCCTTTTTGGAAAGCCCACGATCCTCAACAACGTCGAGACCTACGCGAACGTGCCGCAAATCATCAACAATGGCTGGGAATGGTTTGCTTCGATGGGCACCGAAAAATCCAAGGGAACCAAGGTGTTCGCGCTTGGCGGCAAGATCAACAATACCGGCCTGGTGGAAGTGCCCATGGGCACCACGTTGCGCGAGATCATCTACGATATCGGCGGCGGCTGTCCCAATGGAAAGAAGTTCAAGGCGGCCCAGACCGGCGGTCCTTCCGGCGGATGCATTCCGGCCAGCCAGCTCGATGTCCAAATTGATTACGACAACCTGACGGCTATTGGCTCCATGATGGGTTCTGGCGGCATGATCGTCATGGATGAGGACAACTGTATGGTGGACATCGCCCGCTTCTTCCTCGACTTTACGGTTGACGAATCCTGCGGAAAATGCGCGCCCTGCCGCATCGGCACCAAGCGCATGCTGGAAATCCTCAACCGCATTGTCAACGGCGAGGGCCGCGACGGCGATATTGAAAAGCTCGAAGAATTGGCCACCACCATCAAGAGCACGGCGCTCTGCGGCCTGGGCCAGACGGCG
>CALVTV010000222.1 GCA_944363005.1 uncultured Clostridia bacterium
AAAGCCACGTCACCCTGCCGCAGATCCGCGCCATGTACAACGGCGACCGCGCCCGCAAGGAGGCGCTCGTCTCCTACGGCTTCCGCCTGCCCAGCGCGTTTGACAACCGGCCGCTGCAATTTCCGGAATTCGAATCGCGCGTCAAGCAGCTCGTCTGCGTGAGCGCAACGCCCGCCGCCTATGAGCTTGGGCGCGCCGGTCAAGTCGTCGAGCAGATCATCCGCCCGACGGGCCTGCTCGATCCCGAAATCGAGGGGCGGCCGGCGACTGGCCAGGTCGATGACCTCTACGGCGAAATCCAGCGCGTGACGAAGGAGGGCTTCCGCGTGCTGGTCACCACGCTCACCAAGAAGATGGCCGAAAGCCTGACCACTTACCTGGCAGACATGCAGGTCAAGGTGCGCTACCTGCATTCGGACGTGCAGACCATGGAGCGCCAGGAGATCATCCGCGACCTGCGCTTGGGCGAGATCGACGTGCTTGTGGGCATCAACCTGCTGCGCGAGGGCCTCGACCTGCCGGAGGTCGCGCTGGTGGCCATATTGGACGCGGACAAGGAGGGCTTTCTGCGCAGCGAGGTCAGCATGATTCAGACCGTCGGCCGCGCCGCGCGCAACGCGCAGGGCCGGGTCATCATGTACGCCGACACGATGACCGAGAGCATGAACAAGACCATCTTTGAAACCCAGCGCCGCCGCCAGCTGCAACAGGCGTTCAACGAGGCGCACGGCATCACGCCGAAAACGGTCATGAAGTCCGTGCGCGATCTGCTGGAGATCGGCCGGGCGCCGGACCCGAAAGCGCGCCGTGAGAAGAAGCGGGAGACGCTTTCCGAGGACGAGCTGCACCTGCTCATCTGCTCCACCGAGGAGAAGATGCTGCAAGCCGCGGCCAACCTCGACTTTGAGCTCGCCGCCAAGCTGCGCGACAAGCTCTTCGAATTGCAGGGCAAGACGGACGTCTCCGAGGAGACCGTGACCCTGCCCCAGCGCAAACGCCGGCGCAAGAGCAAATACCTCAAAGCCTGAACCCCATGTCGTCAAAGGAGCCATCCATGCAGGAGAATATTGTCATCCGCGGCGTGCGCCAGAACAACCTCAAGAACTTTGACCTGACGCTCCCGCGCAACAAACTCATCGTCTTCACCGGGCTTTCCGGCTGCGGCAAGTCCTCCCTGGCCTTCGACACGCTCTATGCCGAGGGCCAGCGGCGCTATGTCGAGTCGCTCTCTTCTTATGCGCGCCAGTTCCTGGGGCAGATGGAGAAGCCCGACGTCGATTCCATCGACGGCCTGTCCCCGGCCATCTCCATCGACCAGAAGACGACCAGCAAAAACCCGCGTTCCACCGTGGGCACTGTCACCGAGATTCACGACTACCTGCGCCTGCTGTACGCGCGCGTCGGCGTGGCGCACTGCCCCAAGTGCGGCCGGGAAATCAGCCGCCAGTCCGTGGACCAGATGATCGACCAGATCCTCGCCCTGCCCGAGCGCACGCGGCTTCAGCTGCTCGCGCCGCTGGTCCGCGGCAAAAAGGGCGAACACGTCAAGCTGCTCGAAGGCGTCATCCGCCAGGGCTTCGTTCGCGTGCGCGTGGACGGGGAAATCTACGACGCCGCCGACGTGCCGCCGCTTGCCAAGCAAAAAAAGCACACCATTGAGGTCGTCGTGGACCGCCTGATTCTGCGCGAGGACATCCGCAGCCGCCTGACCGACTCGCTGGAGACGGCGCTCTCGCTCTCCGGCGGAGTGGTTGTGGCGGATATCGGCCCCGGCGAGCGCGAAATGCTCTTCTCCCAGAACCTCGCCTGCCCGGACTGCGGCATCTCCATGGAGGAACTGGCCCCGCGCTCCTTCTCCTTCAACAGCCCGTTCGGCGCCTGCCCCACCTGCGCGGGCCTGGGTGTGCAAATGAAGATCGATCCCGCGCTCATCATTCCGGACTGGACGAAATCCCTGCGCGAAAACCCGATCAACGTGATGGGCTGGTCAAATCTGGATTCCGGCACGCAGGCGGGCATGTTCTTTGAGGCACTCGCGCAGAAGTACGGCTTTTCGATGGATACGCCGCTGTGCGACCTGCCCAAGGAAGCCATTGACGTCATCCTCTACGGCACCAAGGGAGAGCCGGTCAAGATTCAGTACACCCGGCCCAACGGCGACTCCCATACGTTCACCGCGCCGTTTGAGGGCGTGATCCCCACCACCGAGCGCCGCGCCGCCGAAACGCAGAGCGATTCCACCAAGGCCTATTACGAGGGCCTGATGACCCAGACGCCCTGCCCCGACTGCAAGGGCAAGCGCCTTCGTCCGGACATCCTCGCCGTCACCGTAGGCGGCAAGTCGATTGCCGAGGTGTCCGACCTGTCCATCGCGCAGGCCCGGGCGTTCTTCGCCTCGCTCTCCTTCGGGGAGAAGGATTCCATGATCGCCGCGCCCATCCTCAAGGAGATCGACGCGCGCCTGCGCTTTTTGAACGACGTGGGCCTGTCCTACCTGACGCTTTCGCGCGCAGCGGGCACGCTCTCCGGAGGCGAGGCGCAGCGCATCCGCCTGGCCACGCAGATCGGCTCCAGCCTCGTGGGTGTGCTCTACATTCTCGACGAGCCGTCCATCGGCCTGCATCAGCGCGACAACAACCGCCTGATCGACACGCTCAAGCACCTGCGCGACCTGGGGAACACGCTCATCGTCGTCGAGCACGACGAGGACACCATGCGCGCCGCCGACCAGATCGTGGACATCGGGCCGGGCGCGGGCGAACACGGTGGTCAGCTCATCGCCCAGGGCACAGCCGAGGAGATCATGGCCTGTCCGGAGTCGATCACCGGCGCGTACCTCAGCGGGCGGCGCGGCATTCCCCTGCCCCGCGAGCGCAAGGCGCCTACCGGCTGGCTCACCGTGAAGGGCGCGCGGGCCAACAACCTCAAAAACCTGAACGTGCGCGTGCCGCTCGGTGTGATGGCGGTGGTCACGGGCGTTTCCGGCAGCGGCAAGTCCACGCTGGTCAACGAGATCATCTATAAGACGTTGCAGCGCGACCTCAACCGCGCCCACACGCGCCCCGGCGAATGCGACGGAATCGAAGGGCTTGAGCAGCTGGACAAGGTCATCGCCATCGACCAGTCGCCCATCGGCCGCACCCCGCGCAGCAATCCCGCCACCTATACCGGCGTGTTCGACATGATCCGCAAGGTCTTCGCCGCCACGCCCGAAGCCAAGGCGCGCGGCTATAAGGAAAACCGCTTCTCCTTTAACGTGCGCGGCGGCCGGTGCGAAAGCTGCTCCGGCGACGGCATTCTGCGCATTGAAATGCACTTTTTGGCGGATATCTACGTGCCCTGCGAGGTCTGCAAGGGCAAGCGCTACAACCGCGAGACGCTGGAAGTGCTCTACAAAGGGAAGTCCATTGCGGACGTGCTGGAGATGACCGTCGAAGAAGCGCTGTCCTTTTTCGACGCGTATCCGCGCATTTCGCGCAAATTGCAAACGCTCTATGACGTGGGTCTGGGCTATATTCGCCTGGGTCAGCCGTCCACAACGCTCTCCGGCGGCGAAGCCCAGCGCGTCAAGCTGGCTACGGAGCTCTCTCGCGCCTCGACCGGCCGCACGTTCTACGTGCTCGACGAGCCGACGACCGGCCTGCACATGGCCGACTGCGAGCGGCTGGTCGGCGTGCTGAGGCGTCTGAGCGAGGGCGGCAACTCTGTGCTGATCATCGAGCACAATCTGGACGTGATCAAGGCCTGCGACTACGTGATCGACCTGGGGCCGGAGGGCGGGGACGGCGGCGGCACGCTGGTATGCGAGGGCACGCCGGAAACCGTCGCCGCTACACCCGAAAGTTATACCGGCCAATTTCTCAAGCCCGTGTTGGCCAAGAGCCGGCGGGAATGACTCACCCCATTTGCTGCCGAAGCACGCAGAGCAACAGGCCGTCGCTCTGCGCGATCTGATCTTGCGAGAGCGTAAACACGCCCTCACAGCATAGCCGCGCAACGGCCACGCGCACCAGCTGGGAGAGCAGTTGCTGCAAAAAGAGGTAGCTGCTGTCCGGGCGGCGGCGGTTCAGGCCGGCCGTACCGTACAGCCCGAAGAGTTCATAGCGGTAGCGGCTTTGCAGCTGTTCGGCAAACCGGTCGGCCAGCTGCGGCGTACGAAAGGAATAGTAGTCGAGCAAACGC
>CALVTV010000223.1 GCA_944363005.1 uncultured Clostridia bacterium
TCGGATGTTAAAATAATTCCGTTATGACTGTTTACGCACCAGAAGGAGGTGTGATCGATGGGAAAGATCTGTGAAGTCTGCCAGAAGGGCGCTATGAGCGGCCACAACGTGAGCCACTCCAACCGCAAGAGCAACCGCGTTTGGCTGCCGAACACCCAGCGCGTCCGCGTGAACGTTGACGGCACCGTTCGCCATATGAACGTCTGCACCCGCTGCCTGCGTAGCGGCAAGGTTGAGCGCGCTCTGTAAGCTGCTTGCATATTGGCTCATAAAAGACGCTGGAGAATGTCCAGCGTCTTTTTTTATGTTTCTGCTCCCCCGAAGAAAAACCGGATCAGCCCCCGCAAGAACCGGGGCACTTTCCAGCAGATCATCCTCACGCGCATTTTGCATTCCTCCATTTCTGCCCGTTCAACGCAGCAAGATCAGCCCCACCGCGGCCAGCGCTACGCCCAACACAATCAGGAAAACGCGCATCGGTATGCAGATGAACACGATCAGAACCCCAACGAGCACCAGTATCATGCCGCACAGCGCTCTTCCCGTGCATTGCCTGCCGCTCACGTTCATCCCCCCTCACGCCCATCCTATGCCGCAGCGCGCAAAAAATCCCCCGCAGATTTTTCTCTGCGGGGGATTGATTTACTTCATGACCTTTTCAAACGTCTCAACATCCGCCTCGGAAACCCACTGCGTAACAGCGGCTTCGTATGCGGCGTCCTTGGCCTGCTGGAGCATCTCCTCGGAAATGTCGGTCTTGATTTCCTCGGTCAGTTCCACCGGTCCGGCCTGAATATCGGTCGCGTACTGGAGAATGTGGTAGCCATACGAAGTCTTGACCAGCTCAGCGGAGATATCGCCCACCTTCTCAAGCGCCATGGCCGCATCCTGGAAGCTCTGCTCGTAGATCTCCAGGCCTTCGCAGACATAATAGCCTTCCGTCTTCGCCGGATCGCTGTTCATGCCCTCGTCCTGGCCGTACGTCGCCACCAGCGTGTCAAAGTCTTCGCCAGCCTGTGCCTTGGCCAGCACTTCCTGGGCCAGCGGCAAAATCGCTTCAAACGCAGCGTTCGTCTGCTCCGTCAGGGCAGCGCTCGTCTGATCCACAGTCTCCTGCGCAGCCGCCGCCTGCTCTTCCAGCGCCGCGATCTGCTCATTGTACGTATTGAGGGCTTCCTCATCATACGCGGAAGTGTCCTCCGCGCGCAGCTCTTCGAGCTGGTCGTTGGCGTTGTCAAGCGTGGTCTGCGCGGTGGAGAGCGTCTCCTCCAGCTCATCCATGAGGTCGATATCCTCGTCGTTGAGCTTAATCAGCAGGTTCTTCACGCCGCGATAGCCTTCCGGCACATAATAGGCCGTGCTGTAGGAAGAAGCGTAGAGCGTCGGATCGGAATCATAGCTCTCCTTCTGCTCGGCAACCTTCGCGTCAAACTCTTCCTGAACCTGCGCGTCGGTGATGGTGACATCCGCCGTCGCGTACTCGTAGAGCTTGTCCTCCTGCATAACGGACGTCTGGCTCTGCACGAAGTAATCGCGGGTGTATCCCAGCGTCGCCAGGTCATTGGTGAGCATCTCGTCCAGCTGCGCATCGGTGATGGTCGCCACAGGCGCATCCGCCTCCGCATCGGTGGCCTCAGAAGGCGTCTGCTCAGCCAGGCGCGCCTGCTCCTCTTCCACCGTCTCCAAATCCGGATAGTTCTGGTAACGGATCATGGACTTGTACAAGTCCATCATGCTGTCCGCATATTCTTCCACAGAAGCGGCATCCTCTTCACCCAGCGGATCATAGCCCAGCTCCTTGATCTTGTCCTGCAGCACGACAGACCGGATCATCTCTTCAAGCGCCGTCTCGCCATAGGCCGCGATGTCCTCTTCGGTCATCTCCATGTTGATGCCAAAGTACTGAGCATAGTACTGCTGATAGTAATTGGCCAAATACTGCGTAAAGGCCTGCCAATCGGACTTGGTGATTTCCGTGTCGTTGACCTTGGCCACGACCTGGGCGCCGTCCAGCTGCGCATCATAACCCACGAGGTTGCAACCGGAAAGTGTGAGCAACGCCATGAGCATGGCGAGGACCGCAATCCACTTCTTCATTGTTGTTCTCTTCCTTTCAGCCGCACATCGGCAATATACGACTCATTATAATGATCCGCTATCAAAATGTCAAGCAAACAGCGCAGATTGACACAAAGATCACATCCCGTTCACATCAATGTCAAATACGCGGGACAATGTCGAATTGGGCCACGTTTCTGCGTCCTGCTGCACATCGATGGTCATGGTGAAGCGCGAGGTACTCGGTACATCTTCGATTAAAACGCTCTGCTCGCCCGCTGCCGCGGCCCGCTCCATCCGCTCCACCTGCGCCAGCCAGGCTTGTTCATGCGCTTGAACGTCCGAGAGCGCGCGGTATCCTCCGTAGGTCAACACGAGCACAACCAGCGGCAACGCCAGCAACTTCGAAGCATCCAACGCGCGCACCTGTGCGTCGATATCCGCGAGAAGCACCATCAGCGCGCACAGCACGAGCGCAATCACGCCCGTCCACGACCTGTCCGAAAAGACCGGCGAGCCGACCATCGCATAGGCGGTCAGCGCCCCGCCAAGCAGCAGCAGCCCCGCGCGCTCGACCCGCAACGACGCACCCAAAGCGCGCGCCAAACCGCCCACAAGCACGATCGCCGCAAGCAGCGCGCCCACATAGCCGACCCCGTAGGCCGACGCCATCACGAACCTTCGCACCAACTCGACAAGCAGATTGCCGTATGCGTACGAGGACGCGCGCGCAAAATTGCCCGGCGCCAACAGCATCACCGCCACGCCTGCGGCCTGAAACGCAAGCGCCACCCACTGCCACAGGGGCACGCTGCGTCCGCGCACACGGCGCGCAATGAGAATCAGCCCAACCAGCGCCAATACGCCGCAGGCGGTGTTCTCGTTCGTCCAGCCGGCCGCAAAGCAGACAGGCCACGCCACCGCCCCATACCGCGCAAAGAACCCGCCTTCATCCGCGCTCCTCAGCACAAGCAGCGGCGTCAGCGCAAGCACCGTGCCCCATAAATAATTGCACGACCCGGTCAGCCAGAGAAAGACCGTTCCGAAAAAGGGCACCCCGGTGAACAGCACGCCATGGGCAACCAGCAGCAGCGGCCAGTACCAACTGCGCCCCTTGGGCCGTGCCAGCGCGTAAAGCTCCAG
>CALVTV010000224.1 GCA_944363005.1 uncultured Clostridia bacterium
GGAATTTCTTGACGGCCTTCCTGCCTGACGCTTCATCGCATCCAATTTCATCTTATACGCTTTTGCCTTTTCGCTGGGCAAAATGTTTTCTCGCTGGCCGTTGCTGTCCCCCATCAGGATCACGGCGGTGTCGTCGTCCATCTCCCGCACGATGCAGGGCATGGCGTCCAATCCCGCGAGGGCGCAGCCGTGATGACGGCGATGCCCGGAAACAAGCTCATAGCCGCCCTCCGGTCGGGGGCGCACGATGGCCGGGGTCAGGACTCCGAACTCCTTGATGCTGTCCACCATTTTCTCCATCTCCTCGTCGTCGCGCACCTGAAAGGGGTGGTCTTTGAACGGGAACAATTCATCGAGGCGAATATTCCGCACCTTTTCCAGCTTTGACTCCTGCCGTTCGTTCTCGCTGCTGAACAGATTATCGAGAGGGGGCAGTTCGATATTCCGCCCGTACATTTTCCCGCTCATTGCCTGTCACCTCCTTTGCCAAGTTTTGATAGGCTCGGGTGGCTGCGCCGTTCGGATCGTAATCCAGCTGGCTGTGTCCGGTTGCGGCGCTCTCCGCCGTGCGCGTGCTGATCGGAATTTCCGAGCGGTAAATGCGAATCTGCTGTCCGTACGCGCGCCGCAGCGCCGCGCTGACATCGCGGGACAGGTTTGTACGCTTATCCACCATCGTAATAACGATGCCGTCTAATTCAAGGCGCGGGTTGATGCGCCGCCGCACCTGCTGGATGCTCCTGACAAGCGAAATCAGGCCCTTCATTGCAAAATGCTGTGCCTGAACGGGGACAATCACTTTGTCGGACGCAACCAGCGCGGACACCGTCAGAATCCCCAAACTCGGCATACAGTCGATCAGGCAGAAATCGTACTGATCCTGATAGCGCGCCAGCGTTTGCTCCAGCACGCGCTCATGCGCCATGACGTTGACCAGTCGCACCTCCATATCTGACAGTTCAATGTCCGAAGGGATGTAGTCCATCCCCTCCTCGTGATGCCGCACAGCATCTGTCACAGGCCGGTCATTGATAACGTCGTCCATCATCGTGCTGAGAGTCCCTTTTTCGCTGTCCAAGTCATAGCAGCCTAAATAGCTGCTCAGATCTCCCTGTGGATCGGCGTCAACAAGCAATACTTTGTACCCCTGCTGCGCGAGTGCTGCGCCGAGGTTCACGGCCGTCGTCGTTTTCCCGACGCCGCCCTTCTGATTTGCAATAGCGATTGTTTCCATGGCGTACCTCCTCATGCGTGTTCGATCCGGTGCGGCTCAGTGTGTTCATAATGGGTGGCCAACTGAGTAAAGAAGCCGTCGCAGAAGTAACCGGATGCGCCGGATGCCGGATGTGTGGCGGCCGCCTTCATGCTGCGGGGGACGTCCAGCCCCGCTGCGCGGAAGAGGAAGGGGATCGTCTGCACGCGATCTGTGGGAGCCATCATCAGGCCGGTCACGCAGGCGCAATATCCGAACACCATATATCCGCTTTCGGGTTCAAACAGAGCTTCCTCGTTTAATTTCCCGATCAGGCGGCGGGCGCATTGTGCGCCGGCCGTATACGCGTTGAAATCTCTTTTTGTCATCTTGCACATCTCCTTTTGATCACTCCCGTGCTTCCATACATTTTCGGTTTTCGTACAGGACGTCGTCGTTATAGTCTTCTCCAAAACGCGGCGGAGCGTCTACTACCGCACAACTGCGCCCGGAAAGATGCTCTTGCAGCCGTTTTGCATAAGCTCGTCCGGGCTCGTCCCGATCCAAGCAGAGGCGGATCGTTTGAATTTGCGGGTGTGTGGACAGGAAATATTGCACCGGCGCATAGCTCAGGCCGCCCATCGACAAATAGTACCGGGTACACCATGCTGCACCGAGGCTGCGCTGGTGCAGCGTCGCACCCGACATCGCATCGATGGCTGCTTCGTAAATTTCCAGCGTGTCCGCTTCAGGTGTTTCAGACGGTATCACAAACGCATATTTTTTCTGGCTGCCGGCGACATCGCCGCGCCATGCGCTCTGACAGCTCCGGGCAAAAGCGCCGCGCGGCGTCCCGTCTGCGTCCAAACCGACAAAAATACAGTTTTTATAGCCGCCGCGCGTGGTTTGATAGACGATTCCTGCGTTCCGGCAGTAGCGGATCACTTTGTTGCTGATTCCCCGATGCATCAGATATGCGCGGGCGGTTTCAAAATCCTTGTCCGCCGCGGGCAACAAAAATGGGCGGGGCGGGACCTTTTCAACGGGCTTTCCCACCGGCTGCAAAGAAGGGGCAATGGAAAGCTCGTTCAACCGCCGCACGGCGCTAACAAAATCCATCTTTTCCACCTTCAACAGATAGTCGATGGCATTGTTGCCGCCGACTCCTGCGCTGTGCCAATGAAACAGGCCGTTTTCGCTGATAATCACGCTGTTGTGCGTGCGGGTGCAGTAATCCGTGTTTCCACGCCGCACAAGCTCCTGCGGCATACAGGCACGGAAGTAATCCAGCACGCCCACCTTCCGTGCGTTTTCTATTTCCTCCTTGCTGACAGATCTCATTGCAATACCTCCTCGTGGTTCAAATAAAAAAACCTTGCTTTGGATGCAAGAGCATCAACAGAGCAAGGTTTGGTGGAATATATCTTCGTGCAGATGGTAAGCCTTTCAGCTGGTTGGGGGGTTGCAGGGGGGACGCCATCCGCCGTGCCATTCCCCGCGCAAAGGCACACTCTCCCCCTTGTGTATTCTTTGCCATTTGAAAGACATGTGACATGCAAATGAATGTACGTTATTTGAATTTCATATCTCCTTTCCAATCGGTCTTTGAATGATCTCTTTGTGTAGCAAGAAAATCGGAAAGGTATAGCTTATGTATGTATGACTTCTGTGCCATTGCGCAGATCGCTGGTGATGCGATAAAATGTATCGCACTTTCTTTCGGAATGAGAAATTTGCCTGAGATTGAAAAGGACTTTAGCCCCCGTTTATTGCACCAGTTTACAATGGTCGTCGAATCGTATCCCATAAATGCTGCGAGTTGCTTTGTAGTGAGCAAGTCGTCAAGCGCCTGCATCTGACTTTCATAATATTGTCTGAGAAGCTCGGTTTGCTCATCTGTAAAGCTAAAGCGAGACGAAAGCGAACGGCGGATATTCTTGCCGGACGATTTGTCATGATACCAGCCCTCACAGGCTTTGTACTTATGCGGATAAAGAATACGATCACTCAAATAAGAAATAACATCTTCTGTTCGGATCGTATAACGCCTCGTTTTTTTGCCGCTGTCCCTACACGGCACCAAGCCGCTCTGAATCAAGAATAGAGCCGTCGCCTTGCTGATATGCGCAACTTTGCGGAATTGATCTTTGCTCATTGTTTTGGGGTATTTAGCACGAATCTCGTCGCAATATACTTGAAATTCTGTCATGTGGTTCCACCTCATTTTGTATTGGTCAACAGAGGTTGGCTTTCCCACATTGCGCTCATATAAATATGCCTGTTCTCTCCAAGTTCTCTCCAAAAATCCAAAATCCCTTTCATTTTGGGAAAAATCAGAGTATAATTTGAACTGCGCATAGCACCGTGATATTCTCATTTCCGGTGCTCCAAATCCTTGAAAAACGACTAAAAATCACTATATTTTATTTTCCACTAAGAGCAATCAATGGTCGGCGACTGCTCTTAAGGTTGGCAAAGCCGTTCGGACTCGAAATCAGTTTGCAGGAAACTGCACGAGGGTTCGAATCCCTCCCGCTGCGCCAGACGAGGGCAAGGACGGAAGCGTCCTTGCCCTCGTTTTTTGTCGTGCGCCGCGTCAGTCGAGCAGATCCACGGGCGGCGCGGCGGGTTTGTCCGCGCCGGGGTGCAGTTTGCGGAAGGTCTCCGGCTTCAGGAGGATCTGCAGGCAGATCCACAGTTTCTGCTTCCACGTGAGGTCCGCCTCAAACGCCTGCTCCAGCGTCATTTGAAAACGGCGCTCGTAGTAGAAATTGCGAATGGCCTTCATGCGGAACAGAAGCTTGTCGAACCGGCGGTTGTTCGGCGTGTAAAACACCTGATCCGCCGCCGACAGCATCGCGTATGCGTTCGCGAGCGACCGGCCAATCGCGGCGTACGAGGCTGTATAGCCGATGCGGAAGCCCGCGGCGTGCGCGGACAGCGGCACGAGGTATTCCCACGCGGGATACGTCCCCTCGAAGTCAGATGGCTCGAGTTTGAGCTTTGTCAGCGGCGCAAGCGCTGCCCGGCGCGCGAAGAACATGCCGCCGCGCACCGCGACGCCCGGGGCGCTTTCGCCCAGCGGGCACGAGATGCCCGCTGCCCGCAGCCGCGGTGCGATGCGCGCGCACATCTCCGGCCAGTCCGCGCCGGCGGTGAGGCAAT
>CALVTV010000225.1 GCA_944363005.1 uncultured Clostridia bacterium
CCTCGCTCTGCTCCCGCAGGCCGCCTTCTGGCAAACGCTGCTCGGCACGCTCGTGCGCACTGCGCAGGCGTATCTGCTCGGGATAGCCGCCGCAATCCTGCTCTCCGCTCTGTGCTGTAGCTCTTCGATTGCGGATCTGCTGTTTTCGCCGCTGCTCTCCGCCGTGCGCGCCACGCCCGTCACCTCGTTCATCGTGCTGGCGCTGGTTTGGCTCTCAAACGCACGCGTGCCGGTGCTCACCGGCTTCCTGATGACCCTCCCCATCGTCTACGCCGCGCTGACGCAGGCCATCCGCGCGGTCGATCCGCAGCTGCTGGAAATGGCCCGCGTCTTCGGCTTGGGGCGCCTGGGAACCGTTCGCCACGTCATTGCGCCGTCCGTACTTCCCGCTTTTGTGGAAAGCGCGCTGGCTGCGGTCGGCCTCTGCTGGAAAGCGGTCGTCGCCGCTGAGGTCATCGGCGTGCCGAAAATGGCCGTCGGCAGCCGCCTCTACGAGGCAAAAATCTATCTGGAGACGGACAGCCTGTTGGCCTGGACGCTGACCATCGTGGTGCTGAGCGTGCTGCTGGAGGCGCTGTTGCGCCGCCTGGCCCGCCGCTGCGTGAGGAGGCATGATTCGTGATCGAACTGAAAGACGTCTGCATGCGCTTTGGTGAAAA
The DNA here is from genome assembly GCA_944363005.1 of uncultured Clostridia bacterium. Classification (GTDB taxonomy): domain Bacteria; phylum Bacillota; class Clostridia; order Christensenellales; family Aristaeellaceae; genus Ventricola. The sequence continues at coordinate 660 of CALVTV010000225.1, forward strand.
GACCGTCTTTTCCTCCCTTTCGCTGCAACTGCAAATGCCCGGCGCGTATGCCGTGCTTGGCGCGTCCGGTTGCGGGAAAACGACGTTGATGCGCCTGATTGCCGGTTTGCAGGCGCCCACTTCCGGGCAGATCTGCATTCCCCCCGGCACGCGCATGGCCGTCTGTTTTCAGGAGGACCGGCTGTTGCCCTGGAAAACCGCGCTTCAAAACGTCATGCTCGCCTGTTCCGGCCCCGATCGCGCGCAAACGGCGCGCAGATGGCTGGAGCGCGTCGGCCTGAGCGACGCCTGTGATGCCCTGCCTGATACGCTCTCCGGCGGCATGAATCGCCGCGTCGCGTTGGCTCGCGCGCTGGCGATGGATGCGCCCGTCCTGCTGCTGGACGAACCGTTCCGCGCGCTCGACGAGCAAACCCATGCCCAGATGCTCTCCCTGGTTCAAGAGCAGTCCAAGGGGCGCCTGTGCCTGCTGATCACACACGACGAGCGCGACGCGCAAGGCATGACCCCCATCCGCCTTTTCTCCCGCTTATAAAATAGAAGAAAGCTGGTAGAAACCCATGTACAACATTGAAACCCGCTGCGTGCAGGACGGTTACACCCCCGAGAACGGCGAACCGCGCACCGTACCCATCGCGCAATCCACCACGTACAAATACGACTCTTCGGAGGCCGTCGGCGCGCTGTTTGACCTGCGGGCCGAAGGCCATCTGTATACCCGCATCTCCAATCCGACGGTCGATTGCGTGGAGAAGAAAATCGCCTCGCTGGAAGGCGGCGTCGGCGCGCTATGCACGTCCTCGGGCCAGGCGGCTGTGCTCATCGCCGTGCTCAACATCTGCTCCTGTGGCCAGAATTTCATCGCCTCCTCTTCGATCTACGGCGGAACGATCAACCTCATGAGCGTAACCATGAAGCGCATGGGCATCACCGTGCGCTACGTGACGCCCGGCATGACGGACGCGGAGATCGACGCACTGTTTGATGAAAACACGCGCTTTGTCTTCGGCGAAACGCTGGCCAACCCCGCGCTCACCGTGTTTGACATCGAGCGCTTCGCGCGCCTGGCGCATACGCACGGCGTTCCGCTGATGGTGGACAACACGTTCGCCACGCCAATCCTCTGCCGTCCGTTCGAGTTCGGCGCGGATATCGTCATCCATTCCACCACCAAATACATGGACGGGCACGCAACCGTCGTCGGCGGCGTCATCGTCGATTCCGGGCGTTTCGATTGGGCGGCCTCGGGCCGCTATCCCGAGCTCACCGAACCGGACGAGAGCTATCATGGTGTGGTTTACACCAAGCAGTTCGGCCCCACCGCGTACATCACCAAGGCGCGCGTGCAGCTGATGCGCGACCTGGGCTGCACGCCCCAGCCCATGACCACGCACCTGCTGGGCCTGGGTCTGGAATCGCTGCATGTGCGCATGGAGCGGCATTGCCAGAATGCGCAGGCCGTCGCCGAGCATCTGGCTGCGCATCCGGCGGTCAGCTGGGTCAACTATCCGGGATTGCCCGACAGCGATCAGCACGCCCTCGCCCAAAAGTACCTGCCGCACGGCTGCTCGGGCGTCGTCTCCTTCGGCGTGGCCGGAGGTCGCGAGGCGGCCGTCCGCTTCATGGACAGCCTGAAACTGGCTGCCATCGTCGTGCACGTCGCTGATGTGCGCACCAGCGTGCTGCATCCGGCAAGCACGACCCATCGCCAGCTGACCGACGCGCAGCTTGTGGACGCGGGCATCTCCGCGGACCTGGTGCGCATGTCCATCGGCATTGAGAACATCGAGGACATCCTGCGCGACATCGACCAGGCGTTGGCCAAGGCCAGCGGCACGAGGTGAGCCATGCCCATCAAGATTCCCGAGTCCCTGCCCGCCCGAAAGACGCTGGAGAGCGAAAATATCTTCACCATCACCGAACGGCGGGCCATCACGCAGGACATTCGTCCCCTGAGGATTCTGCTGCTCAACCTCATGCCCACCAAGATCGTAACGGAAACGCAGTTAGCGCGCCTGTTGGGCAATTCCCCGCTGCAAATCGAGCTGGAACTGATCATGACGCGCGATCACCAGAGCCGCAACACCTCCCTGGAACACATGCTCTCGTTTTACAAGACGTTTGAAGCGGTGCAAGACCAGCATTTTGACGGCATGATCATCACCGGCGCACCGGTGGAACAGCTGGACTTTGAACAGGTCGATTACTGGACAGAGCTCTGCTCGATCATGGAGTGGTCCAAGACGCACGTCACCAGCACGTTCCACATCTGCTGGGGCGCGCAGGCCGGGCTGTACTACCACTTCGGTATTCCGAAAAAGCCCCTGCCGCACAAGCTTTTCGGCGTCTTTGCGCACACGGTCGAGCGGCGCAGCTCCATGCTGTTGCGCGGGTTCGACGACACATTTTTCGTTCCCCACTCGCGTCATACCACCATCGACCGCGCGGATGTCGAAGCGATTCCCGAGCTCAAGATTCTCGCCTCCTCGGAAGAAGCCGGCATCTACGCCATCGCCACGGACAAAGGCCGCCAAATTTTCATCACCGGTCACAGCGAATACGACGCCGGTACATTGAAAGCGGAGTACGAGCGCGACAAGCGCGCCGGGCTGCCCATCAGCGTGCCTGTGCATTATTTCCCCGACGATGATCCCACGCGCGATCCGGTGGTCACCTGGCGCGGCCACGCCAACCTCATCTATCAGAACTGGCTGAACTACTTTGTCTACCAGCGCACGCCTTACATCATCGACGACATCGCGCAAGAGAAGTTCACCATCGATTGACTTTGCCAAAGCTTGTCGGGCGATTGCCTGGATTTGCCCATCGACAAATGCGCTTCCCACGTGTATAATGGCGTTGCGGCCGCGAACCGCGGCGCCATTTTTTATCCCGGGAGGCTGTTCATGCCCGCATCTTATGTGCATCAGTGTGTCGCTGGCGCCGCCTGCGACGCGCTCAATCTGTATACGGAACCGACGCTGCGCAGCGCTGTGCTCGCCGGAAGTGAGGGGCCCGACCCCCTCTTCTTTTCATTTTTGAGCTTGCCGGGTTCGCCCCTTGCGCCAAAGCTCGGCTCTATGCTCCATACGCAAAAGACGGACGACTTCATCCTCGCGCTCTGCGACGCCTGCAAGACGACCGCGCTCACCCGCGCCTACGCCTGCGGCTTCATCACCCATTATGCGACGGACACCACGTTCCATCCCTTTGTTTACGCGCATGCACTGACGGCTGACGGCGCCTATTCCGGCACATTGCATTGCACCCTCGAGCATCAGTTTGAAACGCTGCTCTATCGCCGCCAGGGGCATTCGACCGGGCTTCCCGTGCAAATGGCCGGGCTCGCCGCGCTGGACAACGCCGCGCGCATGCAAATCGCTATGGCATTTTCCCAGGCTATCGCCCGCATTTTCCCCGAATCGTCGCTGTCCAGCGCGCGCGTAAAGCGTTGCTTTGACGATGCTGTGCATCTGTGTGCCCTGCTTCGCTCCGAAAACGGGAAGAAATTCCAGGCATTCGGTACGCTGCTGCGCCCCTTGCATCTGGATGGCGCGCTGCATGCGCACATGATGCCCCTCGAGCCCCCGCAGACAGATATCGCCAACGACGCACACGAGCCCTGGGCTTCGATCTGGGCGCCGGACATCCCCCGCAACGAGAGCTTTGACGACTTGTTATCCGCCGCTATCGCGCGCGCCCGTGAACTGGTTCTCGCCACCGAGGGCTACATGACCGAACGGGTCAGCTACGCATCACTTCGCGCGCTGCACGGCGGCGCAAGCTATGACTCCGGGTTAAACTGGCATTCAAGCTGTCCCGCTGCGCAGGCTCCCGGCGTACGCAAGCGCTGAAGCGAATTTATCGCTTGATTTTCTCGCCTTGATCGCGTATAATGACGCTGTCACAAGCGATTCGTAAAGATGGCAGGGCGCCGCGCGTTCGCGGCGACGGAGCTGATGCGTTAAGTGCTCATGGATTGGGAATGCCATGGGACGAAGAAGGCACGCGCCTTCGCGGTATCTCTCCGGCCCCGACTGTCTCTTTGCACCAAGTTTTGTCATCTCTGCGAATCTCCCCCCGTCCGCGCAATGCTGCGCGGGCATGATTTGCGGAGGTGATTTTTTATGCATACCCCGTTTTCTTTCGTGGTCAAGCAGTTTTCTTCGTCCGCGCGCTCCCTCAGGCACACGCGCACGCTGACGACGACCGGCGTTTTGCTGGCCATCCAGATGGTGCTCTCCTCATACGGCACCATTGAAGTCACCGACAGCCTCAAAATCTCGCTGGCCCATCTGGCCCTGGCGCCTACGGCCGTGTTCTTCGGACCGGTCGTCGCCGGTATGCAGGGCGCGCTCAGCGACATTCTGGCGCTTGCCATCAAGCCGACCGGGCCTTACTTCCCCGGTTTTACCCTCTCGGCCATGCTGCTCGGGCTCTTCTACGGGCTTGCCCTCTACAAAACAAAGCGGAAGCTCTGGCAGGTCGTCGCCGTGCGTTTGGCGGTGATGGTCATCATCAACATCGGCCTGAATACGCTGTTCCTCACGATGCTCTACGGCCCGTCGCGCCTGGTAACCCTGCCCGTGCGCGCACTCAAGAACCTGATTCAGTTTCCGGCCGACTGTTTCCTGCTGTACTCGATGTGCCGGGTTCTCTATCGCGTGCCCGACCCGCTCACTGTTCGATAAGACTTTTCGCCGCGCTCTGTCATTCCCGCAGAGCGCGGTTTATTATGCGCCCGGTTCCACGCCGTCCGCCCAAAACTTTTGCACAATTTCTCCCGTGCGCGCGTCCGTAATCACATTCGAGTAATTCTTGTTCCAGCCATAATCCGACTCGTCCGCTTCGGCATCGTAATAGATTTCGACTTCACACTGCCATACCGGCCGAAGTTCCCAGACCTCTCCCTCCCCGCAGTCAAAGCCCGCGTACACCAGCTCCATGCTCACCACATCCCGCAAAAGACCGCGTTCAGCCAACGACCGCAAAGAGGCTTTCGTCGCCTCCAGCGGCGCAAACTGCACATCCTGCGTCGTCTGTTCCAAGACGCTGGGTGCGCTCATACCGTACATCCTGTAATCCTGTTCGCCGATCATCGCCGAACCAATCCAGTAGGGGATCTGGGGTTGCGGCTCATCAAACGTGTAGCTGGACGAATCCAGCCAGAGATTGCCGCTATTTCGGATGGTCACGCCATCGAGCGAGAATCCAAATTCAAAATGGTACGTCCCCACTTCATCCTCGTACAGCTGCTCGCCCCATTCGCCCGTGTTCTTGTTGAATATGTAGAACGGAGAATGAATGGTGATCTGCTCCAGCGCAATCTCCACCCCCTGCACCTGCACCGACTGCGCAAAGCCCTGCGCGAGGTCCAGCGCTCCCCCCGTCGTGAGCGGATTGCCGTAAGCGCGACTGTCCGGATCGAGGCTCTGCGCATCGTCATACACGTTTGACGGCTTGGTGCGATACGCATACCCCCGCTTTTTGCGCACGGTTTCCCGGACCGGCGAATTGCCTTCGACCTTCTGAACATCAACCGTCGTCACGCGATAAATGCCCATTTGCTCCGTATCCGGCACGACGGGCGTCACGTCGATTTGAATCTCACGCCCATAGGCCGAAATCGTCTCGCGCCAGGGTTCCTCCGCCTGCATAGTCAGTTCCGGCAACGTCTGCGCCCGCGCGCATCCCAGGGTCAGACTCAGCAGTACCGCCAACAAAATCGTTCGCATCGTGTTCTCCCTCCTCACTTCTATTATACAGGTTGGATGCCCCTTCCTGACAATTTTTCGCACATAACTTCCTTTTTTGTAGAAAATGGACTATAATGAATGCATCGTGTCGGAAAGGAGGCGCCGATTTTGGACGAACGGGTCTGGTTTGAACAGCTGTACAACCAATACGCGGATTTTCTGTTCCGCATTGGCCGGCGCCTGCTGACCGGCAGGGACGACAGCGTGCTTTATGACGCCATTCAGGAAGTCTACCTCACCCTTTGGAACAAGCGCGCGGAACTGGCGCATCATCCGAACATCGGTGGCTGGCTGGTGGAGGCACTCAAGCTGCGCCTGCAAGTGAGCAACCGAAAGCTGACGCGCCAACGCGCGCACACCGCCTATTCGCTCAACGACGACGAGCACGCGGTGCCATTGGAAGATCGCGTCACGCTCTCGCCCGAGCAAAGCGCCATCCTCCAAAGCCACATTGCCCAACTCTGTGCGTTGCTGGGCGAGGAGCAGGCACAGTTGTTCCTCGACTACACGGTGTACGGTTACCGCGCCAAGGATTTGAGCGCAAAGTATGGGCTCAGCCCTTCCTGTATCTGGGTGCGCATTGCCCGGATCAAGAAGAAGCTGGCCGAACACCCCGAATCTTTTTACGTTTTTATCGTTCTGCTGTCAGGTTTTTCCGCCCTGCACCAGTAATATAGTGAACCCCCATCGCTCAGGAAAGGAGGCTGCCCCATGGCCGAAAGCTGGAAAGACAAATTGCTTCGCTCGAATCTGACGGACGACGACGTGCTCGCTCTGCTCAACTGGCAGCTCTCCCTGCCTGCCGAGGAGATGGACTGCGAACTGATTCGCGAGTGCGATCTGTATCTGTCCGGGAATGAGCCGGGCATGGACCCGACCCGAAAGCAGGCCCTGCTCGATGCGCTGCTTCGCCAAATCGACGGCAGGCCGCGCCGCCGTCCCAAGCCCGCACCGCACCGCCGCTCACGCAAGCGGATGATCGCTGTGCTGCTCGCGCTTTTGCTGCTGGCGCTGGCCGTCGGCGGCGTGTCCTACTCCATCCGGCGCGGAGTGCTCAACTTCAACGAGGACTGGAGTTGGGGAGCCATCCTCCATCACGGCGACGGGGCCGAGTCGCTCGTGGTTTCCGGACCGCTGGCCCATGTGGAACTTGAACATGTGAACATCGATGTGCTGGAGGCCGTCACCGACGGCGCGGATCTGCGCGTGGTCTACAGCGTTACCAACCGCGCAGGCGAAGACGTGCTTGCGGAACCCGGGAGCGATTACAGCGACGTCCCCGGCGCCGCCGAGGATGGCGTTCACATGTGCGATTACATTCAAATTGACGGACAGGACGCCTACTTTGACGACGCTTTTCAGGCGCCCAGCGATACCCCGGGGCAGATCATCTACTACCTGCAAAGCAATCTGCTCTCTTGGGGTGTGGACATTTCAGGGCGCTAAACCAGCACCATCAGTCTCCCCATTTTCAACCAAGTAGGCAGCGGGACGCGAGAGGGCTTTGTCGAGTTCACCATTCCCGCAACGCTCGCCGAAGGCATGGTGCGCGGCGCTGTCCTTGAAGAGGCAAACATGGGCGGACATGCGGTGACGATCACCAAGGCCGTATTCTCCCCGATCAACGGCTTTGTGTCCATTCACATCGACGGTCTGACGAAAGAGACCTTCCTGCGCGAATTCACGACCATGGGCGACGTCTACGGTCCGGACGATTACGCGCTCGATGGTGCGCACCTCTACGGCATGCAGCAGAGCGACCCCGATCAGTCGGGCTTGAATCCCGGTCTGGATGTCGCGTTTGTCATGCGCCTGCCGCCGGAGGGTTGGCCGGATACGCTGGTGCTCGCCCTGGAGCGCAACGATTACCAGCCCGACTGGGAAGCCGTCATCCGCCTGACGGAGCCCGGAGAATCTTGATGCAGTCACATCCTTTGTTTTGGCTTTTAGAGTCCGCATGGCACAACCGGTAGGCGTGCATAATTTGAAAACATCGTTCTTATTTCAAAATACCGGCCCTATGGATTTCTGACGCCAGATCCATCCATACACAAAATCCCCCGATATGCGAACATATCGGGGGATACTTTCATGCGTTGCGCTTCAATCAATAGCGCGGGGTGCGATGCGCAGCAAAGCAGTCGCGGCAGTAAACCGGCTTGTCTCCGCGCGGCTGGAAGGGAACCTGGGTCTCCTTGCCGCAATCAGCGCAGATCGCGGTGAACATTTCGCGCTGCGGACGGGCATTGCCATTGGCCGCACGGAACGCGGCGCGGCACTCCGGGCAACGGCGCGGCTTGTTCTGGAAGCCCTTTTCGGCGTAGAACTCCTGCTCGGAAGCCGTGAAGATGAATTCCTTGCCGCAGTCACGGCAAACGAGGGTTTCGTCCTGATACATGATCGTATCCTCCTAAAAATAGATTGACCTTCACCGTTTGGTACTCAAAGCCAGACTTCCTGTAGCAACGCGAAGGCGAATCCAAGGAGGCCGATTTTGGGATATACTGAGATGGTTTAGGCTCAACCATTATAGCACATCCTGCGCAAAAGTTCCAGCACGATTTTAAACCTTTTTGAGATTTCCCCTCTCCTAGAGGATTTTACACTTTTTTACAGAATTGAACATCAGATTCCTTGGAAAACGAGGTGCTTGCCATGGCATTCGACATGAAGGGCTTTGCCGCCCGGCTGAGCGCGCTGCGCATCGAACGCGGTTTTACGCAGGCTGAACTTGCTGAGCGTGCCGGACTTTCCACCCATTACGTCGGCAATCTCGAGCAGAGCATTCGCCATCCGAGCATGAAAGCGCTTCTCGCTCTATGCGCCGCGCTGGGCACCACGCCGGATCACCTGTTTCAGGACTCCATCTCCGAGGACATGGAGCAGGGCCGATGCGCAATCGTACCGGATGACTACGCCCTGCGCGATGTTGACGCTGCGCTGCAAAACGTCCTGCAAGATTGGCTTGAACCGGACATGCCGGGTGATGAGCTCTTCGACGACTGCCCCAGTGCATGGCTCTCGCTGGATACGCTCCTGGAGGAGACGGCCGATTCCTGAATCAATGCCACTCGTTGTCGCCGGGAAACCAAATAGGATCAGCAACAAAGCGCTGCGTTTGTCTGGCGTCCCACCTTTCCCCCAGTACACGCAAAAAAGACGCGCCATGCCTGTGCACACCGCGTCCCCTTTTCAGTTGTAGCGTTTTGTTTTTTAACCGG
>CALVTV010000226.1 GCA_944363005.1 uncultured Clostridia bacterium
ACCGAGGAGCACAGTCAGTATCTTTTTCACAGTGCTTAACCCCTTTGCCAATTATTCGAGCACCACGAGCACGTCGCCGGTATTGACGGCAGAACCCTTCGTAGCCAGCACCTGAGCCACCTTCGCGTCCCGCGGCGCCATGATTTCGTTCTCCATCTTCATGGCCTCAAGAATGACCAGCACGTCGCCCTTCTTCACGGTTGCACCGGCCTGCACCTTCACGTCAAGCAGGTTGCCGGGCATCGGCGCGCAGACCTTCTCGCCTCCCGCGACTGCCTTCGGGGCCGCGGGCTTCGGAGCGGCAGGCTTGGGCGCAGCAGCCTTCGGGGCGGCAGCGGGAGCAACAGGGGGAACGGGCGCGCCAGCAGCAACTTCCTCCACGGCGACCTCGTAAGCGGTGCCGTTGACAGTGATGACAAAATTACGCATAATGGTGATCCTCCTCAAACATTTTGAATTTCATCCTTTGCGGCTTACATTCTGCTGTAAACCTGCTCCTCGCGTCCGGCACGATTCCACGCGGGCGCATTGTGAACGCGGCGAATGGAGCGCACGACAAAACCGGACTCCTCGCCAGCCGCTTCCATTGCAGCTGCGACAGCCGCAGCAATCACGGCAACCAACTCACCGTCGTCCGCCGGCTCCACCTCTTCCTCTGCCACTGGGGCCGGAGCAGGTGCCGGCGCGGCGGGCGCCTCGGCCTTTTTGCCCGTGATCTTGCTAACAAACACCTCGAGCAGCTTGATCAAGCCAATCAAAATGATCAACCCGATAAACACGGTGCCCATGCCAACAAACGTGACAGACAGGCCGTACTGAAGAATTGAAAACAATGATGACATGAATGTCTCCTCCCCTGATTACAGCGGCATATTGCCGTGCTTCTTGGGCGGGTTGGAATCGCGCTTGCTGGAGAGCATTTCCAGCGCCGCGATCAGCATCTTGCGGCTGTCCGCAGGATCGATCACATCATCTACCAGGCCCTCGCAGGCAGCGCATACGCCATCCGCCACCTCAGCCTCGTACTTGGCCGCAAGTTCCGCGCGCGCGGCAACCGCATCGCCCTTGCTCGCCTTGATCTGATCCTTCCACATGACCTGAATGGCCGCCTCACCGGTCATCGGGCTGATGACACTGCCCGGCCAGGCATACGTCGCGTCGGCATTGGCGCTACCGCCCATGGCCACGTACATCGCGCCGACGGCGTTGCCAATGACCAACGTCACCTTCACGCAAGTCGCCTCGCTGTACGCATAGACCAACTCCGAAGCGGACTTCATGACGCTCATCTGCCGGTCGATCGAATCAAACAGCTCGAAACCGGTCGAATCCACCAGAGAGACCACCGGAATGTTGTAGCAATCCGCAAAGCGGACGAAACGGGCCAGCTTCTTCATGCGCTTGTCGCAAGTATCGCCCTTGCCGGTATACGCAAAGGCCACCGTGCGCCCGGCCATCTTGCCCAGCGCGATCACAGCACCGGTAAAGCCCTTGCCCAGCTCGATCACGGAACCGGCATCCGCCAAAGCCGTGATGACCTCGCGTCCATCCGCGCCAGCCTCAAGGCCCTCAAGCAGCCGGTTCATATCCTCTTCCGCCGTGAAAGGCGCATCTTCAAGGTTGTTGCCCGGAAGCATGCAAAGCAGCTTCTTGACGGTTTCAAAGGCCTCGGCCTCGCTCTCGCAGGCAAAGTGCGCCGCGCCGTACTCAACAGCCGTCTTGCCGCCGCCCAGATCCTCAGCCTTGAGGTCCTTGCCCATCGTAGAGGCAAGCACCTGCGGGCCGGCAACCAGCAGCGCACCGGCAGGCTTGGCCACCAGCACGATGTCCGAAAGCTGCGCCATCATGGCTGCCGCGCCCACGCACGGGCCCAGAACCATGGTGATCATCGGCACCACGCCGCTCAGACGAGCCATATGCACAAAGATATCGGCGTACGCTTCCAGCGCAGCCGCACCCTCGCCCACGCGGGCACCATTGCTGTCGCACATCAGAACAACCGGCGTTCCCGTCTTGCGCGCAAGCTCAAGAACCTTGACGGTCTTCTTCGCCTGCTTCGCGCCGACGGCGCCATCCAGGACGGTAAAGTCCTGAGAAAGCACGTACACCGGCCGTCCGTCAACCGTACCGGAACCGGCAACCACACCGGCATCCGTGAAGAGCATGCTCTGCTCGACAAAGCTGCCGCCATCCAGCAACATGGCCACGCGCTCACGCGCAGTCTGCTTGCCGCTCTTCTTTTGTTTCTCTACGCCAGCCGCCTGTTCGGACAGAATGGCCTGCTTGCGCGAGAGCACCTGATTGAGATCCTGAAGGGTGCTCATTCCACAATCGCCTCCGTTATCATATGGGTTCTGTGTATCCATCCCTGACGGGCTACACACACCAGATACAATTTATCCCGTTTTCTAAATTCAACAGAATTCACCTTAGTTCCTTCCATGATTTTAAAAAAAGCGAATTTATGGACAATCTTAATATTCTTGTAACACATTGTCGATTCACTCGTTGCGTTGAATCAACAACAGCTGCGGCGTATGCGGCGGCGCGTTCAAAAAGCGATGCCACAACACATTCAGTTTGCGCACGTTGAGCGATGCGGCAAATTCTTGCAGCGCTTCCAGTTCGCGCCTGCCTTCCGGATGCCCCGGGTAGATACAGACCGTCACCAGGCCTCCGGGAACGATCAATTCGCAGGCTGCCTGGACGGCCGGCAGCGTCGTTCTCTCCAGCGTGGTCACAGCGTGCTGCGCGCCGGGAAGCCATCCCAAATTGAACACGACCGCTTGAACCGGCTGGGTTACGTGCTCCGCCATGGTCTCGTGTCCCGCCAGGATGAGCGTAGCCCGCTGCGCAACCGTCGCCTGCGTGAGGCGTTCGCGGGTGCGGTCGACGGCTTCCTGCTGCACATCAAACGCGTAAACATGACCCGTCTTACCGACCAATTCACATAGGAACAGCGTATCCTGTCCGTTTCCCATGGTCGCATCAATGACCGTGTCCCCCTCGCGGAGCACACGGCGCAAATAGTCCGCCGCTAAGTGGCGCGCATTGCGCAGCACAAAGCGCTCTTTTTCCTCAAATTCCGGCATATTCGTCCTCCACATCGTCAAAAAAATGCCAATATGTGACTATTCCGCTTTCAACTCCAACTTCCAGCACGGCTGTCTGGCCAGAGGGAAGCATTGTCAGATAGCGCAACGCCACCTGATTGCCTGTGCGCACCAACTCACCGTATGGGGGTTCGCCAGCGGCCTCGCCCTCCATATAGAGGACGCCCCCCACGGCATACACATCCGCGTCGCAGCGAAACAGTTCTGCCGCCTCCTGCACACTCATCCCTACCAGCAAACCGCGCGGGCCCAAAACACCCGTTCCGCTGGCGCTCACGCCGCAGACGATTTCCTCGCTCGTCTGCTCATTGAGCTTTAATTCCACCGCCGCCCCTTCATAGAGCAACAACCGGCCTCTGCTTCCCTCCAGGGTCTGCACTTCCACAGGCTCTCCCAGCGCAGAAACCAACTCCGCCACCTGTGTTCCCAAAGCAGCAACCCCCATGACCGTCAAATCCTGCGCTTGAAGCATCGTGTTGTCATTTTGCAGCGCATAGACCTCTCCGACTTGACGCTCGGCGATCTCTTCAGCCGTGCTTCTGGCCTGCTCCGCCTGAGCCTGCGTGGTATCTGCGCAACGAATGCGTATCGCGCTCACTCGACCATCCTCACCGAGCACGTAGGTCAGCGTGTATTCCTTCATGGCCGCACCTTCGCCGCCGTAGGTGATGTACTCCACGCCGTAAGCGTCACCCTGTGCATCCAGATAGGCCCAGGAAAAACCAATACCCGCTTCCTGCGTGCCCAGCACATACAGTTGCGTGCTGCTGCGGCCAATCTGACGCCCTCCTGTCACTTCATCAAGCGTCATCCCCACGCGCATGCCCCGGCAATCCACGACGTTTTCCGTGCGCACGTCGATCTCCAGAATAT
>CALVTV010000227.1 GCA_944363005.1 uncultured Clostridia bacterium
TTTTTTTTTTTTTTTACTGTGAAAATCCAACACTCGCTTCAGGAAACCGGGCGGTTTGTGGTATAATCCGATCAGGATTTTACTGGGAGGTGCCGCGCGTGAAGCTCAGACGCAAGATTATTCTGATCTTTTCCGTCATCCTGTTCATCACCATCACCATCAACACCATCTACCTGAGTTATACCTCGCTGGACGCCTCCTACCGCAATCTGATCGCCTATTTTGAGCGCCTTGAAGAGACCATGGTGCAAAGTATCGAGCGCTACATCGTGATGATGGACCTGGCGCTTGACGACCTGACCACGGACAGCGAGTTCATCCGTGGCCTGTCCATCGCCTCCGACGCCGAAAACAACGGCATGAGCACCCTGCTCACCGCGCAAAACGCCATGTCCCAGACGCTCTACCACTCCGCCGTGGTCGATAATTTCTATCGCGTGAGCGTGTACGCGCCCAACGGCTTTTTCCTCTCCAGTCACTTTGAAAAGAACGACATCCTCGTCAGCTTTTCCGACGAAGCCCACGAGATCATCAACCAGTTGCCCTGGCTGGATACCGTCAAATCCGCCCCCTTTCAGCGCCACATCATCCCGCCGCATATCGACCCCTTTTGCATCGCGCAGGACATCTGCGTATTCAGCGCGATCCGGGTCGTGATGCTCTACGGCCAACCCATCGGCTACGTCGAGGTTTCCTCCGGCGCGGAGGAACTGGCTTCGATATTCGGCTCAAGCAACGATCCCTATCAGGTGCAGGCCGTCTTCACCGACGGTACCATCTTCTACAAGGACACCGAAGATTGCGCCGTATACAATCCGGAGGACTTCCCGCTCATGGAGCTTTGTACCTATCGGGACCCGAACGGCTGCGAGCGCTACGTCATGCGCGCGGAAAGCCGCTGGTTGGGGCTGAACATCTACGTCTCCGAGGACGTGAGCATCTCGCGCAGTTACTCCATGCGCCAGATTTACACGTACTTCGAACTGGCTCTACTCATTTTTATGCTGGGTATGCTGATTGTCATTCTCGTTTCCTTCAAGCTGACGCAGGCCACCTGGCTGCTGACCGACAAGGTAAACCAGATGCCCGTCTCCAGGCTCATCAGCGAACCGTACGCCACGCGCGAGCTGATGGTCACCCGGCCCGCGGACGGCGAAATCCACACGCTCGAAAAGGCGTTCGATCACCTGATGGCCGCCCTGCGCACCTCCGTGCAAAACGAGCTGTTCCTGCGGGAAAACAGCCTCAAGGCGCAGCTCAAAGCCCTGCAGGCGCAAATCAACCCGCACTTCGTCTACAACACGCTCAACATCATCTCCGCCAAATCCATGGAGAGCGGCAACGAGGAGATCAGCGAAATCTGCAACCAGTTCGCGCAAATGCTCCGCTATTCCACGGACACCCGCAGCGAGGTGGCCACACTGGAAGAGGAGCTGGAGCACGTCAAGTGCTACCTGCAACTTTCCAAGGCGCGCTACGAGGAAAACCTGGTCTACACCATCGACGTGCCGCAGGACAGCCTCTGCCTCAAGCTGCCCAAGCTCACCTTGCAGCCGCTCGTTGAAAACGCGCTCAGCCACGGTTACAACGGCCCGGCGAACAGGCGCGATGTGTCGGTCCTTGGGGAAATCCGGGACGGGAAGCTCTGCCTGACCGTGCGCGACAACGGCGTGGGCTTCAGCCCCGAAAAGCTGGCGGAGCTGACAGCCGCCATCCACAGCATTGAAGCGCACGAGCCCTTCGATCCCGCGTTGGCGCGCCACATTGGCCTGCTCAACACGTACCGCCGGCTGTTCTTCTACAGCAGCGGCGCCATTCACATGTGGCTGGAGAACGACGGCGGCGCACTCGTACACATCGACATCCCCGTGGACTTCAAGGCGCACGACGCCTGAATCCTGCTTTTGCCATGATAAAACCCCCGCTTTGCGCGGGGGGGTTCTTGTTTGAAGCGGCGGCTCCTGCCGTCATATCCAGGTGTTCTGCGAAAGATCCAGCGGCGGTTGCGCTTCGTTGAGGATCAACGTCTCCTCGCCTTCAAACACGTTGTCGATGAGCATGCAGCCTTCCACGGCGCCATCCGCCTCGATGTGCGCGCGCGTCTCGCCGCCAAAGGTGTTCCCCGTGATGCGCGCGTCGCTCAGCTCATGCACATACAGCCCGGCGGATGCGTTGTTTTCAAACGCGTTGTCCGCAATCGCGATGTGCTCGCCCGAGGCGACGATGATGCCCACCCAGTTATCGTGCAGGCGGTTGTCCGCGCAAATCGGCCCGGAGTCATACAGGCGGACGCCCACGACGGTGTTGCCTGTGATGTCGTTGTTCAGGATGGTCAGCTGCTGGTCGTGTTGCAGGTGAATACCGTTCTCGTTGTCCGCAATGCGGCTGTTCATCAGCAGGTTATGCTCTCCGCTCGCGGCAAAATAGCCGTTGCCACAGCCCACGATGTCGCAATTGCGGGTCACGCAATCATACGCCCAGGAGTAGAAGACGCCCTGCTCGCAGTCCAGGGTTGCGCAGTCGGAGAGGGCAAGCCGGTGCACGTTGCGCAAATCCAGCCCATGATTGGTCTGCGTGACCTGAACGCGCTTCATCACGCCGCCGTCCAGATACGCCAGATAGATGCCGAAAAGCCCGCAGCGGTCCGCTGTGCTGTCCACCACCTGAACGTTCTTGCAATGCACCGCCTCAAGCCCCATGCTGCTGTCGGCCACATGAACATTGGAAATCGTCAGGTTTTCGCAATCGGCGGCGATCAGCCCGCCCGCATCCTCCGGCACGGTCACATCCTTTTCCCCAATGATGTAATACAGCGGCCGGTCGTTGATCGTATTGTTCTCGATGCAATGGCTGGTGAACAGGCGCACATCCTCGCCCACTTCAAACAGGCCCGTCAAAATGGGCATCTGCGCACTGCGCTCAGTGAGCGGCGGCCCGGCAATGCTGAGCCCGCAGCCGGTGAAGGCGCAGTCCTTGACGGTGCAATCGTACGCGCCCGCGAGCCAAACGCCACAGGAGGAGACGCGATACGTATCGTCGTAGAGCGTGAAGCGGCACTGCTCCAGCGTCATTTCATTCGCCGTACACAAAATGCCCCAGCGCAGCAGGCGCACATCCAGGTTCTGCATCACGACCCCATCCGCGCAGACCTCGAACACGGTTTCAAACGGGCCGCCCTGCACGACGGCGCCGTCCTCGCCCACGAGGGTGAGCGCCTTGTCGAGCACAATCGGGAACGTCTCCCTCTGCCCATCGTAGACGCCCGGCGCAAGAACCAGCGTATCGCCCGGGTTCGCCGCGGCGACGGCGAGCGTCAGGCTGTTATAATCCTCGCCGCCAACGCGCAACTGCGCCGCCTGCGCGGGCATAGCCAGCGCCAGCAGCCCCAGAAGTAAAACCAACCACGAAATTCGTCGCATAAGGTTCACCTTCTTTGCACAAAAAGCCCCGGCAATCGTGGCTTCCCTCCGCTTGGGAGCGCGATTGCCGGGGCGCGTTTCATTACTCAGCAAAAGTCAGCCGGCCCCACAGGCTGGGGTTGGTGTTGATGTTCAGATCGCCGGACCAGGCCATCTGCGGGATATACTCGGTGCCGGGGCACGGATAGTCGATATCCGTGATGGCGAAGTTGAAGTTCACCGTGTCGCCCACGGCCGGGGTATACTGCTCAATGCGGGCGTTGGAGAAGTTCGACCACGGGATCTTGCACTCGAAGATGAAGCCCGTCGTGGTCGTCGTAGCGACCTTTTCATAGCCCTCCAGCACGTCCTCGCCGCCGTCCATGCCGCGGGTGGTGAAGCGCTCAAGCAGGTCCTTTTCCACCATCGTGCGGTCAAACGCGGTGTCCCAATAAGCGTTGTCCACGATCAGGTAGAGGAGGAAGTCCTTGGTGCCGTACGCCGTGCGGGCGGGGTCCGCATCCGGATCGGTCGACAGGTAGATCTTGAAGTTGTCCTCGCCGTCCAGCGGGAGCATTTCGATGGCGCCGAAGGGCGTATCTTCGTTCACGTCCACGGCCAGGTACAGGTTCTCCTCGTCCCACATCACATAGGTGGTGCAGCTGAGGTCCGTCTCGCCCTTCCAATAGCTCAAATCGCGAATCACCTGGGATTCATCCTTGATCTCGATGGGGGAAGACAGGTTCCAGTCATCCAGATTGCCGTCAATCGTCAAAGGCGCGCTCGCCTTGTAAGCCGTTGCCGTCGGCTGTTCCGCAAACGCACAGGCCGTCAGCAACACGCAGAGGGCAAAGATCACAAATGTCCATACAGTCTTTTTCATGATGATCAATCTCCTTTTCATGATGAACCAGCCTTGACATGCGCACGGATGAGAATGAAGTTCTACTTCTGCGAACGCCATGGAAAATCCTTCTGTCGTTTCTCCAAACGCGTTCGAAACGGGGAGAAAAGGCGGGCAGTTGACTTGCACGCACTTGCCGTATTGCGCCGTTTCTGTCCGCCGCAAGCGCCCGTGCAATTTGCTGCAAGGGGAAAGCGGGCTGCCGCACGCTCG
>CALVTV010000228.1 GCA_944363005.1 uncultured Clostridia bacterium
TCTCAACAGGGTATCGGACATAGGGGGGCTTCCTTTCCTTCCGTAAAGCGCGAAAACACTCGCGCGGTGTCGGACGCAAAGACGTCCTCAGATATGTGAATCCATAATGAATCATTGTAAATTATAGTCCATTCCTGGCGTCGATGCAAGGGAGAATCCAAAACAGTCAATATTTGCATAATAAATTGGAAGAGAAATCGTGAGGGTTACACCTTAAGAATTCTTGACAGGGCGTCTGTCATTAAGAAAATATCCAACGATTTGACAGCAGAAACAAGAAAAGCGCATCCACCAGCGAAGTGCTGGGGACGCGCCAGGAAGGCATCGCTTAGTCGATGGAGAGCACGCGATAGTCCTGAGCCTCCACGGCCTGGCGGAGGGCATCGTCGGAAACGGGGGTGCTCAACGTCACAACAGCTGTACCCTGTTCGTGGCTGACGGCGGCGCTTTCAACGCCGTTGACGGCCTCAAGCGCTTTTTTGACGCGGGCTTCGCAGTGCGCGCACATCATGCCTTCAATATGCAGTGTCTTTTTCATGGTGGGTTCCTCCTTGTGTTTTTGTATCTCTTTTCCTGCTTCATGCAGCTTGAAAAGGTTGAGCCTCAGGGCATTGGTCACCACGCAGAAGCTGGATAAGCTCATCGCGGCAGCGCCGAACATGGGGTTGAGTGTCAGGCCAAAGAGCGGGTACCAGACACCGGCGGCCAGCGGGATGCCGATGACGTTGTAGAAAAATGCCCAGAAGAGGTTCTCGTGGATGTTGCGCAACGTGGCGCGGCTCAGTCGAATGGCAGCCGGTACGTCGGACAAGCGGCTCTTCATGAGCACGACATCGGCGGCATCAATGGCGATGTCCGTTCCTGCGCCGATCGCGATGCCGATATCCGCGCGTGTGAGCGCCGGCGCATCGTTGATGCCATCGCCAACCATGGCAACCTTTCCTTGCGCTTGCAAGTCGCGAACGACGCGCTCTTTTCCGTCGGGCAATACGCCCGCGATCACTTCGTCCACACCGGCTTGCCTGCCGATTGCGCGGGCAGTCCGTTCGTTATCGCCGGTGAGCATGACGACGCGGATGCCCATGGCTTGCAAGTCGCCAATGGCTTGAGGGCTATCGGACTTGATGACGTCTGCCACGGCGATGACGCCGGCAAGTTGAGCGCCTTGTGCAAAGAAGAGCGGGGTCTTTCCGGATTCGCTGAGCGATTCGGCGGCCTGAACCATCGATTGCGGCACGGACACCTTGCCGGAGATGAAGGCGAGATTGCCGCCGTACAGCGAGGTGTCCCCCTGTGTGGCGGTCAACCCGTTTCCGGGCAGTGCGCGGAAGTCGGATATACTTTGTGCTTGGATGTTTTGTGCTTCGGCCTTGGCAATCACTGCGCGGGCCAGAGGATGCTCACTTTGCTGCTCGAGTGCATAGGCGAGAGTAAGCAGATCTGCTTCGCTGACGCCGTCTGCGGGGAGAATATCTGTTACGCGCGGCTGTCCTTCGGTGATCGTTCCCGTCTTGTCGAGCACGACGATGCGAACCTTTCCGGTTTCTTCGAGCGAAACGGCCGTTTTGAACAGGATACCGTTTTTTGCGCCCACACCGTTGCCGACCATGATAGCCACGGGGGTTGCCAATCCAAGCGCACACGGGCAACTGATGACCAGAACGGAGATGCTGCGCGCCAGCGCGAAACCGACGCTCTTTCCGGCCAGCAGCCAAACCACGAGGGTGATGACCGCGATCGAGAGCACGGCGGGTACGAACACGCCGGAGACGCGATCCGCAACTTTGGCGATGGGGGCTTTGGTCGCGGCCGCATCGCTGACCATTCGAACGATTTGCGAGAGCGTGGTGTCCTCACCCACGCGCTGTGCTTCGCAGGTAATGAAACCGGACTGATTGATCGTGGCTGCGCAGACGTAATCGCCCTCCGCCTTATCGACAGGAATGCTTTCGCCGGTCAGCGCGGATTCGTCGATGGCGCTGCCGCCATTGAGGATCAGTCCGTCTACGGGAATGGTTTCTCCGGGGCGAACGACGAAATGATCGCCCTTTCGCACCTGGTCAATGGGCACCGTGACGGGCGAACCCTCCCGAAGTACGGTCGCCGTCTTGGGGGCGAGTTTCATGAGGCTCTTGAGCGCGTCGGTCGTCTTTCCCTTGGAACGGGCTTCGAGCATTTTGCCCACCGTAATCAGGGAGAGAATCATCGCGGCGGATTCGAAGTAGAACTCATGCATGTAGTCCATGACAGCAGCGTTATCACCGGCGAGTTGAGCGCCGGTCATGGCGAAGAGGGCGTATGTGCTGTATACAAAGGAAGCGCCGGAACCCAGAGCAACGAGTGTGTCCATGTTTGGCGCGCCATGGAGCAGGCTTTTGAACCCGCTGATAAAGAAGCGCTGGTTGATGACCATGATGATGATGGTCAGCAGAAGCTGCAACAGGCCCATCGCCACATGATTGCCGGCCAACACGGCAGGAAGCGGCCAGCCCCACATCATGTGCCCCATGGAGATATACATCAATACGATGAGAAAGCCCAGGGAAGCGACGAGTCTGCGCAGGAGAGCGGGCGTTTCGTGATCGGCCAATGCGTCTTCGGGCGCTGTATCGTTTGATTTTGCGGCGGAAAGATGCGGCTTTGCGCCATAGCCCGCTGCTTCTACAGCAGCCACGATAGCCTGCGTCCCCGCCGTGCCTTCCACGCCCATGGAATGCGTGAGCAGGTTGACGGAACAGGACGTCACGCCGGGCACCGCGCTGACTGCTTTTTCAACGCGGGCACTGCATGCGGCGCAGCTCATGCCGGTGATATCGAATTGTTCCATAGAGATCCCCCCTTTTTGGCGGTCAAATCATTTCATCAGTCTTTGAAGTGTAGAAACCAGTTCGTCGATCGTTTCGTCCTTGCCGTCGCGGATATCCTGGGCGACACAGGTCTTGATGTGATTGGCCAACAGCATTTTTGTAAAGCCGTTCAGAGCGGCGCTGGCAGCGGCCACCTGCGTGAGAATATCCGTGCAATAGGCGTTGCGCTCCACCATGCCGCGAATGCCGCGGATTTGTCCTTCAATGCGGTTGAGACGGTGAATCAAGTCAGCGTATTCCTTTTCGTCTCTGACCTTGGTTTTGTGGCTGCAAACGCAATCCGGTGTTTGATGATCCAAGAGACATGCACCTCCAACACGGCCATTATATACCCCATGGGGGTATATGTCAAGGAAAACAAGAAAAGAAAATGGGGGAACACATGTCAAAAGGCAGAGAATGAAAACGTAGGGCATGGAGATGGAAGAATGAATAAAATGAAGTTTACACAATGGTTCTTTTAATTTTTGACCGAATTCGAATAAAATCTCATTGAATATGCAGGAAATCAAATTGAATCCTTTAAAAAATAGCAAAAACCGGTTGACGAACGTCTCAAAATGGATTATACTTGCGCACGTTAAAACAAAGTGTCTTGACCGACACGAGGACAAAACGCATACGCCGCAGGCGGCGCAGAGGGGAGAGAGCAGAATGAAAAAGGTTCCTGAACTGTTTGGCAGCATGGTTTTCAACGAGGCCGTTATGAAAGAGCGGCTGCCCAAGGATACCTATCAGGCACTCAAGCGGACGATTCGCAGGGGCACAGCGCTCAACGCGCAGATTGCAGGGGTTGTTGCCAACGCGATGAAGGATTGGGCGATCGAAAAGGGAGCAACCCATTTCACCCACTGGTTTCAGCCGATGACGGGGATTACCGCTGAAAAGCATGATTCCTTTATCTCTCCCTGCGCGGACGGCACGGTGATTATGGAGTTTTCCGGCAAAGAACTCATCAAAGGCGAGCCGGATGCTTCCTCGTTCCCGTCCGGCGGGCTGCGCGCGACGTTTGAAGCGCGCGGCTACACGGCCTGGGACCCCACGTCCTATGCGTTCATCAAGGACGATACGCTCTGCATTCCGACGGCATTTTGTTCTTACACGGGCGAAATTCTCGACAAAAAGACGCCGCTTCTGCGCTCCATGCAGGCTATCAGCAAGCAGGCATGCCGCGTATTGCGCCTCTTTGGCAAGGACGTGGCCTGTGTGGTGACGACGGTTGGCCCTGAGCAGGAGTATTTTCTGATCGACAAGGAGGACTACCGCAAGCGTCCGGATCTGATTTTGACGGGCCGCACGCTCTTTGGCGCGATGCCGCCCAAGGGGCAGGAGATGGAGGATCACTATTTCGGCGCAATTCGGCCGCGCGTGAAGGCGTTCATGGAGGATCTGGACGAAGAACTCTGGAAACTGGGCATTTGCGCCAAGACGGAGCACAACGAAGTTGCGCCGTGTCAGCATGAAATGGCGCCGATCTTCGCTTCTGCGAACGTGGCGACGGACCACAACCAGTTGACCATGGAGATGATGAAGAAGGTTGCGGAGCGCCACGGGTTTGTTTGCCTGTTGCATGAGAAGCCCTTTGACGGCGTCAACGGTTCCGGCAAGCACAACAACTGGTCGATTTCCACCGATAAAGGTGAAAACCTGCTTGATCCCGGCGTTACGCCGGCGGAGAATGCGCAGTTCCTGCTCTTCCTGACGGCGGTCATCAAAGCGGTCGATGAAAATCAGGATCTGTTGCGCATTTCCGTGGCGAGCGCGGGCAACGACCACCGTCTCGGCGCGAACGAGGCGCCGCCTGCCATTGTTTCCATGTACGTGGGCGATGAACTCTCTGCTGTGATCGATTCGCTCGTCTCCGGTGCGGATTACAAGGCGGAAGGCAAGCGCAGCATGGATATCGGCGTCTCCGTGCTTCCGGCGATCCCACGCGACAACTCCGACCGCAACCGTACGTCGCCTTTTGCCTTTACCGGCAACAAGTTTGAGTTCCGCATGCCGGGTTCTTCGTTCAATATTGCCTGCACGAATGTCATGCTCAACACGGCAGTGGCGGATGCGCTGATGGTCTTTGCCAATGAGCTGGAGAAGGCGGAGGACTTTGACGCGGCGCTCTCCGCGCTGATTCGTCGGGAACTGTCTGCGCACAAGCGGATTATCTTCAACGGCAACGGCTATGGCGCGGATTGGCCGGCAGAGGCTGAAAAGCGGGGATTGCTGAACCTGCGTTCCACGCCTGAAGCGCTCGTGCACTACACCGATGAAAAGAACGTGGCTTTGTTCGCCCGTCATGGGGTGTATACGCGCGCGGAGATGAAGTCCCGCGAAGAAATCAATATGGAAGAGTATGTGAAGACGATCCACATTGAGGCGCTGACCTGCCTGGATATGCTTAAAAAGATGATCATTCCTGCGGGAATCGCCTATTCCAAGGAACTGGCGGAGACTGTTACGCTCAAAAAGGGCATCGGCGTGGAAGCACCTGTCGAGTGCGCAAAGGTGCAGGGACTCACGGACATGACGGCGGAACTCTGTG
>CALVTV010000229.1 GCA_944363005.1 uncultured Clostridia bacterium
CAGGGCCGCGATGAACGTGGTCACGCCCATCTCCTGAATCTGGTACTTCGTGGGCACGAAGGTGGCGTTGTCGATCACCACGGTCGGCTCCATGGTCGTGATGCCAGGATGCTCCGCAGAGATCACCTTCGAGCTCGCCGCAGAATCGTGGAATCCCTCGACTTCCGCGTTGAAGTCCGTAACGGTGGAGCCGTTGCTGCCCGCGATGCACGCGAAGATCAGCGTACCGGCCTTTTCGTCCATCGTCATCTGGCTGAGCAGGTCAGCAACGCGGGCATCCGTGTCCTGACGCCAGTCCTCATACACGTCCAGCTCGCCGTTCTTGTTCAGATCGCGGAACAGCAGGCCGTCAGCCTCCAGGAAACCTTCCTTGGTCGAGTTGCTCAAACGAACCTGATCGCCATTGGCTTCCACATAGTAAAAGCCGGAGGAGCTTTCCAGAATCGCAGGCGTCTCTTCAGCCAGCACAGGTAGATTGAGTGAGCTAATCATCATAGCGGCTGTGAGCATCATAGCGATTTTCTTCATGATTCTTCCACGTCCTTTCTTGAGTCAGTCTGTTGCAGCATGCGCCAAAAGGTCCTTGCGATCCTCCTTTCCGCTTTCAGTTGCGAGCCCGCATCCGCCCGCCTCTTTTTCGCACGCCGGGCAAAGGGTTCGCGCTTCGTTTCCCGCGCAACAATCCCCGGCGGGGGTTGTCCCCTCCCGGTGATCTGTTACTCTTTGATTTCATTATATGCAAACCCATTCGTTTTGCCTTGAACATTTTTACACTTTTGTTTGAAAATTTCGGTTCCTTTTTCCCCCGTCCCGAAAATCCGGTACTTTTACCCGAAAAATCCAACATCGCGGCCCCAACGTCATGCTTTTGTGCTAAAATGGCATAAGAAACAAACGCATCCGCGCCCTGCGCGCCAATCTGACCAAGAAAGGAATTCACCGCCATGCGCTATCTCACCATTGTGGTCGATGACGAACTGCCCTCTCTGCGCTATCTGCAAAACATCGTGGAGAAGTATGCCCCATCGTTCCAGGTGGTGCAAGCGTTTTCCAACGCAGAAACGGCGCTTGAATACCTCAAAACCCACCCCGTTGACCTGCTCATCACGGACATCTCCATGAACGGCATGAACGGAATCGAGCTGGCCAACCAGGTGCGCGCGCTGATTGCAAACATCTGCATCGTGATCGTCAGCGGATGCAGCGAGTTTGAGTACGCCCAGGGCGCCATCCAGGCCGCCGTGGACGCCTATATCCTCAAGCCCGTCTCCATCTCGCAGATGCGCGATGTGCTCGAAAAGCTCAAAAACAAGCTCGACGCCGTCTATCATCACAAGCTCTCGGCGCTCCTTCCCGCCGTTGCCTGCGACTGGCCGTACGACAAAAAGGAACTGCTCGCGCTGTTTCGCCAGACCAATTTTTACTTTGCGCTGGCCCGCATGGGCAATCTCAATCACGCGCTCAGCCGCACGCTGACCTCCACCAGCCTCACGCCTTCGCAGGGGGAAAAGCTGCTCCTGCTGCGCGGGCGGGACGAGAACGAAGCCATCCTGATCTATCCGGACGAGGGGCTGGAAGGCTTCATGGCCGCCATCAGCATCTACATGAGCCAGCTCCCCCAGCTCTCCTGCTGGACGGTCGTCTATCAAGCCCAGCCTTTCCCGCTGACCACGCTGCATGATTTTATTACCCGCTCCATCGCCCAGCTTCAGCGCCAGGCCGTCATCGGTTGCAAAAAAATGTACGCCTTGCAGCTTTCGCCCAAGGTTTCCTCTCCCCAGCGCTTCCCCTCCGCCAAGGTCAAGCAGCTGCTCTACTTTGCCACATCCGGCAAGACCCAAAATCTCAAGGACTATTTCATGCTCATCGCCAGCGAATGGGAGCGCACACAGCTTCCCCAGCAGCAGGCGCACACCTACGTGCTGCAAATCACGTCCCAGCTGGCGGCCGTGATGCCCGCGCTCAGCGACCGCCTCGACGCCGTTTATCAGGAGATCGACGATCTGTTCCTGTGCGCCTCCTCGTACGGCGAATTGCTGGCAAGCATCTACTCGGTGCTCTTCACCGAAAATTCCTTCAAAAACAAGAAGATGTCCACGCGCGAACTCTACGACTACGCCGTGCAGTATATCGACGAGAATTACGCGCATCCGCTGAGCATGCAGAGCGTCTGCGAGAAGATCGGCATCAGCCAGACCTACCTCAGCCGCCTGTTCCGCAAGTACAGCGACACCACGTTCAACGCCTACCTGACGCGCCGGCGCATCGAAGCCGCGCTCAAGCTGTTGCAGGAACATCCCGATTTCCTCTTGCGCGATATCGCCGCTTGCGTCGGCTACGAAGACGCTTCCTATTTCAGCAAGGTTTTCCATCAGTACACCGGCTTCTCGCCCAGCCAGTACACCAACAAGACGGATCACGAGGAATAAGCCCCGTCAAACCGCATCCCCTCCGCATCAAAAAACGCAGGCCCGGCAATCGGGTCTGCGTTGTTGTTCAATTGCGGGCTTCGCGCCCTTTAAGGCAGGTCAAACTCCCTGTCCACCGCCGCGCGCACGGTTTCCAGCATCTGCTCGTTGTAGGGCAACTCACCGTTGCCGAACATCAGCGCCGCGCCGTACATATAGGAGCGCAAAATAAACTCCTTGCGCACGCGGATCTCATCGCTCATGCCCACCTGCCGGCAATACTTGTCCTCAATCGCCCGCGTCATGCTCGAGAGCTTGCTGCGCAGTCCGTGGTACATCTGGTCAAACGAATCGTCCTTGACCATCAGCAGCGAGCGGAAGTGCGGGTTCTCCACGAGAAAGCGGACGTAGGCCATCAGAATTTCCGTGATCTGGCGGCGGTAATCGCCGGGATACAGGTCAATGATGGCTTGCAGCTTCGAAAACCACGTCGTGTTTACATACTCGATGATCGCAGCAATGAACGCGTTTCGGTTGTTGAAGTGCTTGTAGGGCGCGCCGGGGGAGACGCCACAGGCCTCCGCAATGCGCCGCACGGAAAAATCCACGATGCCGTGCTTGTTGAGCTCCTGAACGCCCTCGCGCAGCAGCTCTTCCCGCGTATTCCCCTTGCGACTGACGGGCATGATCACTTACACCTCTACATTCTTGCGAAGCGCCGTCCTGCAAATCTTTCCGCTGATGGTCTTGGGCATGGAATCCACAAACTCGAGCGAGCGAATCCACTTGTACTCGGCGAGCCGGGCATTGGCGAATTCGAGAATCTCCTTTTGGAGCGCATGCGAGGGCGCATAGCCGCATCCCAGCACAATCACCGCGTGAATCGCCTGGCCCCGCCAGGCATCCGGTACGCCCACCACGCTGCATTCCAAAACAGCCGGGTGCTCCATGAGCACGTGCTCAATCTCCGACGGGCCGACGCGATACCCGCCAGTTTTGATTATATCATCAAACCGCCCGTAAAACCAGTAGGTTCCCTGAGAATCTTTCCATGCGGCGTCGCCCGTGTGGTACACGCCGCCGCGCCAAACCTGCGCACCGAGCTCCTCGTTGTTCAGATAGCCGGTGAACAGCCCGCACTGACGGCCCTCTTCGGGCGGCAAAACGACGATCTCGCCGATTTCGCCCTCGGGCGCGGGCCGTCCGTCAGAGCGCTGCAACGCGATGCGGTAAAACGGCGAAGGCGTGCCCAACGACCCGTCCACGGGAGGCTTGCCCTTGAAATTGGCAATGAGCAGCGTCGTCTCCGTCTGGCCGTAACCCTCGGCGATGCAAAGGCCGGTCTTGTCCTTGAACTTCTGGAAGATCTCCGGGCTGAGCACCTCGCCCGCCGTAGAGGCATGGCGCAGGGTGGGCATCGGCGGAATCTGCTTGCGCACCAGGTAGCGATAGACCGTCGGCGGCGCGCAGAAGGAGGTCACGCCGTATTGGTTGATGACGCTGACCAGCTGCTTGGGGTTGAA
>CALVTV010000230.1 GCA_944363005.1 uncultured Clostridia bacterium
TTGGCGCTCTTGACGTTGTGCACGATGCCGGTGTTGACCAGCCGCTCCATCACAAACGGCTTGAACAGCTCCAGCGCCATGCCCTTGGGCAGGCCGCACTGGTGCAGCTTGAGCTCCGGGCCGACGACGATGACCGAACGGCCGGAGTAGTCCACTCGCTTGCCCAGCAGATTCTGGCGGAAGCGGCCCTGCTTGCCGCGCAGGAAGTCGGACAGCGATTTGAGCGCGCGGTTGCCCGGGCCCGTGACCGGACGGCCGCGGCGGCCGTTGTCGATGAGCGCATCGACGGCCTCCTGCAGCATGCGCTTCTCGTTGCGCACGATGATGTCCGGCGCGCCCAGCTCCAGCAGGCGCTTGAGGCGGTTGTTGCGGTTGATGACGCGGCGGTACAGGTCGTTCAGGTCGGAGGTCGCAAAGCGGCCGCCGTCCAGCTGTACCATCGGGCGCAGATCCGGCGGCATGACCGGGATAACCTCCAGGATCATCCATTCCGGCTTGTTGCCGCTCATGCGGAAGGCCTCCACGACCTCCAGGCGCTTGATCGCCTTGGCGCGCTTCTGGCCCTCGGTCTCGCGCTCGCGCTCCTTCTCGGTCAGCTCCGCAATCTCCGTGCGCAGCTGCTGGCTGAGCGCATCCAGGTCGATGCGCTGAAGCAATTCCTTGATGGCCTCGGCGCCCATGCCCACGCGCAGCGGCGGCTTGCCCATCTCAATGTCCGCCTTGTAGCTGGGGGCGGTGATCACCTGGCGGTATTCCGTCTCGGTCAGGATCGCGTTGGCGCGCTGGGCGGTGCAGCCCGGGTCCAGCACGATGTAGGAAGCGAAGTAGAGCACCTTTTCCAGCGCGCGCGGGGAGATGTCCAGCAGCGTGCCCATGCGGCTGGGAATGCCCTTGAAGTACCAGATGTGGGAAACCGGCGCGGCCAATTCGATATGGCCCATGCGCTCACGGCGAACCTTCGAACGGGTAACCTCTACGCCGCACTTGTCGCAGATGATGCCCTTGTTGCGCACGCGCTTGTACTTGCCGCAGTTGCACTCCCAGTCCTTGGTCGGTCCGAAAATGCGCTCGCAGTACAGGCCGTCACGCTCCGGCTTGAGCGTGCGGTAGTTGATGGTCTCCGGCTTGCAGACCTCGCCGTGCGACCACGCGCGGATCTGATCCGGGGACGCCATGGAAATTTGAATGGAAGACAGGTTTGTCAGTTCCGACAAAGGGGTTGCACTCCCTTCTCACTTGGGTCTGCCCCCGCCGTGCGGCTGGCACAGCGGGGGTTTGGCTATGGCAAAGCAAACGCGCCTTGCCGTTGACGCCTCGGTCTTTGGCCGGGGCTGTTGTTCGCTTACTTGTCGTCCAGATCGTCCAAGGAAATGTCCTCGAAGCCGGGCACATCCTCAAAGTCGAACATGTCCTCGTCGCCCTCGAAGTCCTCTTCCTCCTCGGGCTCTTCCGCGGCGGAACCGTCGATCGCCTCGGCGTCCGGTTCAGGCGCAGCGCTGCCGCGATCGATCTCCTCGTCCTCGTCCTCCAGCTCCTTGATGACGATTTCGTTGTGATCGCCGTCGAGCACCTTGACGTCCAGGCACAGGCTCTCCAGTTCCTTGATGAGCACCTTGAAGGACTCCGGCACGCCCGGCGCCGGGATGTTCTTGCCCTTGACGATCGCCTCGTACGCCTTGACGCGGCCGACGATATCGTCGGACTTGACCGTCAGGATCTCCTGCAGGGTGTTGGCCGCGCCGTAGGCTTCCAGCGCCCAAACTTCCATCTCGCCGAAGCGCTGGCCGCCGAACTGCGCCTTGCCGCCCAACGGCTGCTGGGTAACCAGGCTGTAGGGGCCGGTCGAGCGGGCATGCATCTTGTCATCGACGAGGTGATGCAGCTTGAGGTAGTGCATGTAGCCGACGGTGACGGGGTTATCGAACTGGTCGCCGGTGCGTCCATCATAGAGGATGGTCTTGCCGTCGCGGCGCAGGCCGCCGGCCTCCAGCGCGTTCTGGATCTGCTCGAACGTCGCGCCGTCAAAGTCCGGCGTGGCGACGCGCCAACCCAGCGCCTTGGCGGCCATGCCCAGGTGCACCTCCAGAACCTGACCCAGGTTCATACGCGAAGGCACGCCCAGCGGGTTGAGCACGATCTGCAGCGGCGTGCCATCCGGCAGGAACGGCATGTCCTCCTGGCGCAGAATGCGCGAGACGACACCCTTGTTGCCGTGGCGGCCGGCCATCTTGTCGCCCACGGAGATCTTTCTCTTCTGCGCGATGTACACGCGCACCATCCGGTTGACGCCCGGGGAGAGCTCCGCGTGATCCTTGCGGTCAAACACCTTGACGTCTACGATGATGCCCTCTTCGCCGTGGGGCACCTTCAGGGAGGTATCGCGCACCTCGCGCGCCTTCTCGCCGAAGATCGCGCGCAGCAGGCGCTCCTCCGCGGTCAGCTCGGTCTCGCCCTTCGGGGTGACCTTGCCCACCAGGATGTCGCCCGGGTGAACCTCAGCGCCGATGCGGATGATGCCGTCCGCGTCGAGGTCCTTGAGCGCGTCGTCGCCAACGTTGGGCAGGTCGCGGGTGATTTCCTCCGCGCCCAGCTTGGTGTCGCGCGCTTCGCACTCGTACTTCTCCAGGTGAATGGAGGTGAAGATGTCGTTCTTGACCAGCTCCTCGGAGAGCAGGACGGCGTCCTCGTAGTTGTAGCCTTCCCACGTCATGAAGCCGATGAGCACGTTGCGGCCCAGGCCGATCTCGCCGTGATCGGTGGACGGGCCGTCCGCAATGACGTCGCCCTTCTTGACCTTCTCGCCCGCGGAGACGATGGGGCGCTGGTTGATGCAGGTGGACGGGTTGGAACGCGCAAACTTGATGAGCTTGTAGGTGTGCGTCTCATGCAGCTCGTCCTCGATGACGATGCTGTCGGCGGACACCTTCTTGACAAAGCCGTCCTCGCGGGCCAGCACGCAAACGCCCGAGTCCTTGGCCGCCTTGTACTCGATGCCGGTGGCGACATACGCCGCTTCCGGACGCAGCAGCGGCACGGCCTGGCGCTGCATGTTGGAGCCCATCAGGGCGCGGTTGGCGTCGTCGTGATCCAGGAAGGGGATCATGGCGGTGGCCACGGAGATCACCTGACGCGGGGAGACGTCGATATAGTCGATACGGGAGGGATCGACGCTCTGCACGTCCGCGCGGACGCGGGCGGTGATGCGGTCGTTGATGAAGTGGCCCTCTTCGTCGAGCGGCTCCTTGGCCTGCGCGATGTAGCAGCCGTCCTCCTCGTCTGCGGCGAGATAGACGATCTCGTTGGTCACACGCGGGCGGTCGCCGCTGCGGTCGATGATGCGGTAGGGCGCCTCAATAAAGCCGTATTCGTTGATGCGCGCGTAGGTCGCCAGAGAACCGATCAGGCCGATGTTCGGGCCTTCAGGCGTCTCAATCGGGCAGATGCGCGCATAGTGGGAGTAGTGAACGTCGCGCACCTCGAAGGAAGCGCGCTCGCGGTTGAGGCCGCCCGGGCCCAGGGCGGACAGACGGCGCTTGTGCGTCAGTTCCGCCAGCGGGTTGGGCTGGTCCATGAACTGGGAGAGCTGGGAGGAACCGAAGAACTCCTTGATCGCCGCGGAAACCGGGCGGATGTTGATGAGCTCCTGCGGCTTGACCTCGGCCTGATTCTGCACGCTCATGCGCTCGCGCACCACGCGCTCCAGGCGGGCCAGACCGATGCGGATCTGGTTTTGCAGCAGCTCGCCCACGGAACGCAGGCGGCGGTTGCCCAGGTGGTCGATGTCGTCGGTGGTGCCCACGCCGTAGGGCAGGCTCAGCAGGTAGCTGATGGAAGCGACGATATCGTCGATGAGGATGTGCTTGGGCATCAGGGCGGAGAGGTTCTCATGCAGGAGGTTCAGCTTCTGCGTGTCGTCCATGTGCTCCTGCTCGGCCAGTTCCAGCAGCTGGCGCAGCGTCGGCAGGTGAACCATCTCGTTGATGCCGGCCTTTTCGACCATCTCCTCCGGGAGCCAGGCCTTGGCGTCCACGAAGTTGTTGCCGATGACGCGCACCACGCGGTCCTCCAGGCGCAGGTAGATGTCGTTGACACCCGCGTCCTGAATGCGCTTGGCCAGCGGATCGGTCTTGGAAGCCGGGATGCGCTCGCCCGCGGCGATGAGCACCTCGCCCGTGGTCGGATCGACGATGTCCTGATCGACCACATGGCCGCGGATGCGCGCGGCGATTGCCAGCTTCTTGTTGTACTTGTAGCGGCCCACGCGCATCATATCGTAGCGCTTGGGATCAAAGAAGGTCGCCTTGAGCAGCTTGTCGGCGGAATCCACCGTGCCAACCTCGCCGGGGCGCAGGCGGCGGTAGATCTCCATCAGGCCGCTTTCCACGCTCTTGACCTCGGCGCCGGAGCGGGTGCGGCGGGTGCCGTCGTCGCCGCCGTCGCGGGCCATGGTCGCATCGAGCTTCTCGTCATGGCCGAGGAGCTCATAGATCTGCTCATCCGTGCCGTAGCCCAGCGCGCGCAGCAGGCTGGTCACCGGCAGCTTGCGGGCGCGGTCAACGCGCACCCAGATGACGTCGTTGGAGTCAATTTCGTACTCCAGCCATGCGCCGCGGCTGGGGATAACCTGCGTGTCAAACAGGTGCTTGCCGGCTTTGTCGATGCTCTCACGGTAATACACGCCCGGGGAGCGGACCAGCTGGCTGACGATGACGCGCTCGCCGCCGTTGATGATGAACGTGCCGTTCTCGGTCATCAGCGGGAAATCGCCCATGAACACTTCGGATTCCTTGACCTCGCCCGTCTCGTTGTTGGTCAGGCGCACGAGCACCTTGAGCGCGGTGGCATAGGTCATGTCGCGTTCGCGGCACTCTTCCAGCGTATTCTTGGGCGTCTTGTCAAGAGAATAATCCACAAATTCAAGCTTCAAGTTGCCGTTGAAATCGTAGATCGGAGATACATCATTGAGCACCTCGCGCAGATCCTCCTTGAGGAAGCGCTCGTAGGAATTCTTCTGTACCTCGATCAGGTCGGGCATCTCCACCACCTCATCGATGGAGGCAAAGCTCTTGCGGACCCTGCCCTTGCCCAACTGCACGTCGTGTACCCCGACGTATTTCATGATCTCTTCTTCCTCGCGTGCGTCGCGGACGGTAACCATGAATGCCATCACCCCTAACTTGTCTCACCCTTGCAAAGGCTATATATACAGCAACAGGCAATCGCTTTCAACTGCCCATTGCAAAACAGTGAAAAGCGTTGTACAATGTAGTGGACGGGTTAACGCGGACAAAGGGGCGTACCCGTGCCTATTGTGCATACTGATGCAATATAGTATTGTACCCCCTTTTTAAAGGCTTGTCAAGCATTTCCTCCTTTTTGATGTAAAAATATTTTTGATTTCCGTTAAAATCTGTAATATCTCCGCCCAAAAGGAAAAAAAGGCCCTCGCGTTTGCCCCGCCTGCCGCCAAACCGGTATGTTTTGTATGTCCATGGCAATCGTACCCCCTGTATTTTGCAAACGGAGATATTCTATGGCAAAAAAGGATCTGCAAAAGTCCCAGGCGTCGCGTCTTTGGAAGTCCAAGCTTCCAACCGATCAGGTTGCGCAGTGCGCACCCTTTTTGAGCAAGGGCCTTCGGGTGTTGTGCGGTCTGAACCTCGCCCTCCTGTCCTTTGCCGTCCTTTTCTCCGTAATGACTACGCTTGCGAATATTCCGGACACAGATCTCATCGAGAGCACCGCAGGCCCCGTGATTTGGGCGGTGTATGGCGCCGTACTGCTTGTCCTCTCCCGGTAGATCCCGGACTACCGCCTGCCCGGAACCTGCACTCTGGCTTACAGCGTAGGGCGCGCGTTCAGCAATATACTTCTCCCCTCCGAGCAGGCATCCATATATTTCGAATTTCTTGCAACGTTGCTGCCTTTTATATTGTACATCGGCCGATATTCCGAATACAAGGCGCACGCAGCCGTGCTGCACGATGCGAATCAGCGTCTGGCCCGCAGATGGCAGCAGCTTTGGTCTTGTGAAGTTGCCTGTCTGATCAGTGCTACAGTCGCCGCTTTCACTTTGTTCTTCGTGCCCCGTGTAGGATTCGTTCTCGTTGTCGTTGTTACTTTGAGCGACCTTGTCATCAGTGGCGCGCGGGCCGTCTACCTTTATCAGACAGCGAACGCGCTGCTCGCATTCTCCCAGAGGTACAAGGCGAATTAACCCCGCCCCTGTCCGCAGAAACGCGGCAAATACAAAAACAGACGGGAGCATCCCCCCGCCTGAATACGCATTTTCCGCCTGCCGTCCGGCAGGCTTTTCTACTATATCTCTAAATAAATCGCGCGAAGCGCAGCCTCCCCTGTGCCTAATGCGGGCTCCATTCGCAAAGCAAGGCAGAGCCTCACTCCAAACTCGCCGCAGCGCCTAGCGCATAGAGCGCCTGCTCATTCGTCTCTGCCTCGATGAGGTAAACAAAGTCTCCATCCCGGGCCGCGAGCACCGCCGTTCCGTTTTCAAGCGCGTACACCGCGTCCATACCCGCGATGACAAAGCCCGTGATCAGCTGCATCTGCACGCCTTCCGCGGAAAGCCGCTCCAGGTAGGCCGCCGGGGTCGCGCTCAGCGCGCGCACCGTGCTGCCGTCCGCCAGCGTATACCTGCGCGTGACGACGCGGCAGATCTGTCCGCCCATGCGCACATCCTGCGCCGTCGTGCCCGTCTCCTGTTCGTTGAGCGCGAGCAACGCCCCCGGGAAGAGCACAGAAGCCCGCTCCCCCTGCACAAGCGGCGCGGGCGTCGCCTGCGCGCGGGCCCCCGCTTCCATCTTCTTCTCGCCCGCAAGTTGATAGATCATCGTCCCGGAAAAGAGCGCGGCCATCACCAGCGCGCAGAGCACGCCAATGCCCGCCGTCATCACCCCCGCCAATCGATGAGGGGTTTTTCTGCCATTCATGGCTTCACCTCGCTGTTCCGTCTGTCCGTTCAGTATACCACATCCGG
>CALVTV010000231.1 GCA_944363005.1 uncultured Clostridia bacterium
GTATGGCTGCGCCAGCGCTTTGCGTTGGGGGACTGGGTGGTCGTGCTGGGCCTGGTCATCGGTCTAGTGTGTGCTGTAGACGGGTTTCGTTCTTCCCTGAAGGCCATGGAGCGCATGCAAAACCATAAACCGCCGCGCAATCACCAATGATTCTGGGGGGAAAGTTCATGGATTTTCGAAAGGCCGTCCTTCGGGACACGGGAATCATCGCCTTGGGCGAGGCAATCGGAGTGGCCGTGATGTTTGGCGTCTTTTTGCTGCTGGGACGGTTTGACCGGACGGTGCTGCTGGGCGGGCTGTGCGGCGCAACGCTGGCCATACTCAACTTTCTGTTTATGGCGATCAACGCGAGCATTGCCAGCGAACGGGCGGTCAAACAGGACGTCCGCGGCGGACAGATGCTCATGCAGACGTCGTACATCATGCGGTTCGTTGTGATTTTTCTGGTCCTGTTTATTCTGGTCAAGAGCGGGCTATGTAATCCGTTTGCCGCTGTGATCCCGCTGCTGTTTACGCGGCCGACCATCACCCTTGCAGAGTTTTTTAGAAAGCCAGGTGAGCGGTCATGAGCTTGAATGTGACCGGTGCATTTATCTATTTTACGATTCCCGTCTTTGGGGGAATTCCGATCACGCAGACGACGGTTTCCTCGCTGCTCGTCGCGATTTTGCTGATTGTTGCCTGCGTGAAGCTGGGCAAGAATTTGAAAACGCGGCCCAACGGCGTGCAGGTGCTCTTGGAGAAGGGCGTCACGATGCTCTATGACATGGTTGCCGAGTCCATGGGCCCGCACAACCTGCATTGGGCGCCGTTTGTCGGTACGATCTTCCTGTGCAGTATTTGCGGCAGCCTGATTGGCATGACGGGTTTCCTGCGTTCCGCGACGGCGGACCTGAGTTGTACGCTGACATGGGCCGTCATGGTTTCGGTAATCATCTGGTATAACGGCATCAAGGCCAATGGATTGCTGGGCTGGATGAAGGGATTTACCGAGCCGATTGTGGTGATGACGCCGATGAACATCGTCTCTGAGTTTGCGCAGCCGGTTTCCATGGCGTTCCGTCACTTTGGCAATGTGGCAGGCGGCGGCGTGATCACCAGCATTCTGTATGTGGCGCTGTCCATGCTCTCCAATCTCGTGCTGCATGCGGTGGCCAGCAATGGCGTGCTTGTGCCGCTGGTGCTGCTGGCGGCGGGCGCGGGCTTGCTCGTGTACGCGAAGAAAAAGTCGCCCAAGAAGCGCTACATCGTGGTGGGTGTGCTTTGCGCGGTGCTTGGCGCGTTCGGCGCGCTGGAGGCGGCCGGCGTGCTCGCCGGTGTGCCGGTGCTCGCGCTGGGCATTCCCGCGGTGCTCTCGTGCTATTTCGATATCTTTTCGGGCTTTGTGCAGGCGTATGTGTTCATGCTCCTGACGATGGTGTACATTGGAAATTCCTGCCCGCGTCCGGAGGAAAAAGAGGCTGTGCAGTCATAATTTCAAGGAAAAAACAAATCATGAGGAGGAACTGATTTATGGAACTTTTGGCGGAAGCGATTGCGATTGCTGGCAAGGCGATTGGCGCGGGTATCTGCATGGGCATTGGCGCTATTGGCCCTGGCGTCGGCGAAGGTAATGCGGTAGGCAAGGCGCTTGAAGGTATGGCCCGTCAGCCGGAAATGACGGGTACGTTGCGCTCTACGATGATCATGGGCTGCGCCATTGCGGAGACGACCGGTATTTACTCCCTGCTCATTGCGTTCCTGATCCTGTTCGTTCTGTAAGGTTCGCTCTTTCCGGTATTCCAAGCGAGAGGAGCGAATGAAGTGGGGCAGTTTGAGAGTTTTATTGGCGTCAACTTCTGGACGGCACTGTTCGTGCTTTTGAACACGCTGGCGGTCTTCTTTGTGGCCAGAAAGTGCCTGTTCAACCCCGTTCACCGGATGATTGAGAAGCGTCAGCAGGAGATTGACGGGTTGTATGCCGATGCGGGCAAGGCAAAAGCCGACGCGCAGGCGATGCGCTCCGAATACGAGGAGAAGCTCTCCGTCGCGCGCGCGACGTCGGAGCGCATGGTGAAGGAGGCCGTCGTTCGCGGCCAGAAGCGCGAGGAGGAGATTGTCCGCGAGGCAAATGCGCAGGCGGCTTCCATCCTGACCAAGGCGACGGCGGATGCGGCGATGGAAAAGAAAAAGGCCATCAATGACGCCAAGGATGAAATCGCGGAGATGGCCGTGGCCATTGCGGGCAAGGTGATTGGCCGCGAGCTGACGCAGGCGGATCAGACGGCGTTGGTGGATCACTTCATTGATGAATTGGGTGACAAAGCATGACGCAAGTGGCAAGCGTATACGCTCAGGCGCTCTATGAATTGGCCAGGGATGAGGGCATGAGCCAGCCCCTGCTCGTTCAGATGGACGTGCTGAAGGAAGCTTTTGCTCAGGAGCCGGATTTTCTGCGCCTGCTTTCCATGCCAAGCCTGTCCAAAGAAGAGCGCATCAAAATCTTGGATGACAGCTTTGCGGGCCGGGTTGAGCCGTATCTGCTCAATTTTTTGCGAATCCTGACCCGCAAGGGGTACATGCGCGCTTAGCCCGAATGCTGCGAAGCCTACCGGGCGCTGTACAATGAGGATCACGGCATTTTGCCGGTCAGGGTGTTCACGGCTTTGCCGCTCTCACAGGCGCATGCGCAAAAGCTGGAGGCAAAACTGGAGAAGATCACCGGCAAAAAGGTGGAACTGTGCAACGTGATCGAACCGGGCTGTCTGGGCGGCGTACGGCTTGAGTATGACGGCAAGCGTGTGGACGACACGATCCGGCATCGCCTGGATGCTGTACACAGTTTGTTGAAAAACACCATACTCTGATGGAGAAAGCAGGGACGGTATGGAATTAAAACCCGAAGAAATAACGAAAATCATTCGAGAACAGATTAAAAACTACGAGAACAAGCTGGAAACCAGCGAAACCGGCACCATCATCCTCGTGGGCGACGGCATTGCGCGGGCAAGCGGCCTGGATCAGTGCATGGCCAACGAGCTGGTCGAGTTTGAAACCGGCGAATATGGCATGGCGCAGAATCTGGAGGAGGATTCCGTATCGATCGTCATTCTCGGCAGCGATGCCGGGTTGCATGAGGGAAGCCTCGTCAAGAGGACGGGCCGCGTCGTTTCCGTACCGGTGGGTGAGGAGCTGATCGGCCGCGTCGTCAACGCACTGGGCCAGCCCATCGACGGCAAGGGCGCCATTCATACGGCACAAACCCGGCCGATCGAAAGCCCCGCTCCGGGCATCATCGAGCGCAAGGGCGTCAGCGTGCCGCTGCAAACGGGCATCAAGGCGATTGACAGCATGATTCCGATTGGACGCGGCCAGCGCGAGCTGATCATTGGCGACCGCCAGACCGGCAAAACGACCATTGCCACGGATACCATCATCAATCAAAGAGGCAAGGACGTCATCTGCATTTACGTCGCCATCGGTCAGAAGAACTCGACCGTGGCGCAGCTTGTGGAGCAGCTTACGCAGGCTGGCGCGATGGATTATACCATTGTGGTCAGCGCGACGGCTGCGGAAATGGCGCCCATGCAGTACATCGCGCCGTATACCGGTTGCACCATCGGCGAGTATTTCATGGCACAGGGCAAGGATGTGCTCGTGGTGTATGACGACTTGTCCAAGCACGCCGTGGCGTACCGCGCGCTTTCTTTGCTGATTCGCCGTCCGCCGGGACGCGAGGCGTATCCGGGCGACGTGTTCTATCTGCATAGCCGTCTGCTCGAGCGTGCCGCGCGCATTGCGCCGGAGTACGGCGGAGGCAGTCTGACTGCGTTGCCGATCATCGAAACGCAGGCGGGCGACGTATCCGCGTACAACCCGAACAACGTGATCTCCATTACCGACGGACAGATTTTCCTTGAAAGCGAGCTGTTCCATTCCGGCATCATGCCGGCCGTCAACCCGGGCATTTCCGTTTCCCGCGTGGGCGGCAACGCGCAGATCAAGGCCATGAAAAAGGTGGCCGGTTCGCTCAAGCTGATTTACAGCCAGTACCGTGAGTTGCAGAGCTTCTCCCAGTTTGGCAGCGATTTGGACGCGGACACCAAGGCACGCCTGGCCCAGGGCGAGCGCGTTGTGGAAGTGCTCAAGCAGGGAAAGAGCGCGCCGGTGGACGTGGAAAAGCAGGTCTGCATCATCTACGCGGTTACGCATGATTATCTGGCCGATGTGCCTGTGGAGCGCGTGGCGGAATACGAGAGCGGGCTGTACAACCGGCTGGATGCGCAGTATCCGGGTATTTTGGAGACCATTCGCAGTACAGGAAAGTTTGAAAAGGATACGGAAGCTCAACTCAAGGATGCCTTGGAGCAATACACCAAGGATTTCCTCGCAAACTGATTGAAAGGAGGGGGTCGCGGTGGCAGGCGCTTCCATGAAGGACATCAAGCTGCGCATCAAGAGTGTGCAGAGCACCATGCAGATCACCAAAGCGATGGAACTTGTCGCCTCCTCCAAGCTCAGGCGTGCCAAAGAACGTCAGGAACGCAGCCGCCCGTATTTTACGGAACTGAAAGAGACGCTTAGCGAAATTGAATCCGCGACGACCGATTTTTCCACGCCCTATCAAATCAAGCGCGCGGTCAAAAAGCGGTGTATCATCGTGATCGCGGGCGATCGCGGGCTGGCGGGTGGTTACAACGCCAACATCTTCAAAGCGTTGACGGAGAGTATGGCGGACGGCGTGCCGGTATGCGTGTTGCCCATCGGCAAGCGGGCGGTGGATTTTTGCGTTCGCAAGCACGTGGAGATCCTGACAGCTGAATTCGCGGAAGCAGCGACGATTTCGATACCGGACTGCTTTGCCATCGGCAACTTGGTCACCCGGGGATATCTGAGCGAGCAATTTGACGAAGTATCCATTCTATATACGCAATTCGTGTCCATGCTGACGCAGACGCCGCGCAGCGAGAATCTGCTCCCGCTGGAGTCCCTCCGGCGCGAGAGCAAGGCCGGCGTGCGCCCACTGGTGATTTATGAGCCGAGCCCGATGGAGGTATACAACGCCATCGTGCCCAATTACATTTCGGGCATGATCTATGGCGCGATGTGTGAATCCGTGGCCAGTGAACTGGGGGCGCGCCGAACCGCTATGGATGCGGCAAGCAAGAACGCCGCGGAGATGATCGATGATCTCAGCCTGCGTTACAACCGTGCGCGCCAAGGAGCGATTACGCAGGAGATCACCGAAATCGTCGCGGGTGCGGAGCATTGACAACGAAGCAGAAGGAGCAACAATATGGCTAAAGGTAGCATCGGTACCGTGGTTCAGGTTATCGGCCCGGTACTGGATCTCAGATTTAAGGATGGCGAACTTCCGCAGCTGCTCAATGCCATCGAGGTGGAGAAGGGAGATCAGAAGCTGGTTGCCGAGGTGGCTCAGCATGTGGGTGATGACATCGTCCGCTGCATTGCGATGAGCAGCACCGATGGCTTGACCCGCGGCGCAAAGGCTGTGGATACCGGCTCCTCGATCACGGTGCCCGTGGGCGATCAGTGCCTGGGGCGCATCTTCAACCTCTTGGGGGAACCGGTGGACAATCAACCGGCGCCCAAGGATGTTGAGCGCTGGGCGATTCACCGCAAGGCGCCCTCTTACGATGAGCAGGAAACCTCTGCCGAAATTCTGGAGACGGGCATCAAGGTCGTCGATTTGATCGCGCCGTACGCCAAGGGCGGCAAGATCGGCCTGTTTGGCGGCGCAGGCGTGGGCAAGACGGTGCTCATCATGGAATTGATCAACAACGTCGCCAAGCAGCACGGCGGCCTGTCCGTGTTTACGGGCGTCGGCGAACGCACGCGCGAGGGCAACGATCTCTACAATGAAATGAAGGAGAGCGGCGTTCTGAGCAAGACCGCGCTCGTATACGGTCAGATGAACGAGCCGCCGGGAGCACGTATGCGCGTTGCGCTTTCAGGCCTGACGATGGCGGAGTATTTCCGCGACCGGGAAGGGCAGGACGTGCTGCTGTTTATCGACAACATCTTCCGCTTTACCCAGGCAGGTTCTGAAGTGTCCGCGCTGCTGGGCCGTATGCCCAGCGCCGTCGGCTATCAGCCCACGCTGGCGACCGAAATGGGCGCGCTTCAGGAGCGCATTACCTCCACGAAGAAGGGCTCCATCACCTCCGTGCAGGCCGTTTATGTGCCTGCGGATGACTTGACGGACCCCGCGCCTGCGACAACGTTTGCCCATCTGGATGCGACGACGGTGCTCTCGCGCAGCATTTCCTCTCTGGGTATTTTCCCGGCAGTAGACCCGCTCGAATCGACCAGCCGCATCCTGACGCCCGATGTGGTCGGTGAGGAGCACTACTATGTGGCGCGCGAAGTGCAGCGCATTCTCCAGCGCTACAAGGAGCTTCAGGACATCATCGCGATCATGGGCATGGACGAGCTCTCCGAAGAGGATAAGCTCACCGTTGCCCGCGCGCGCAAGATTCAGCGCTTCCTTTCCCAGCCGTTTACCGTTGCGGAGCAGTTCACGGGCTTTGAAGGCAAATATGTGCCGATCAAGGAGACGATTCGCGGTTTCCGCGAAATCCTTGAGGGCAAGCACGATGATCTGCCGGAGAGCGCGTTCCTGTCTGTCGGCACGATTGATGAGGCGGTAGCCAAGGCGAAAAAGGGTGAGCAGGCATGAGTACGTTCCACCTGAAGATCAGCACACCGGATGGTTTGGAGTTTGATGGCGAAGTTGAGCGCGTGCGCGTGCGCATGATCGATGGGGATGTGTGTCTGTTGGCCCATCATACCGACTATGTTTCTGCGGTTGGCATGGGCGAGGCCGCCATTGCCACATCGGATGGCCAGGTCCGCCGCGCGGCTTGCATGGGCGGTATGCTGGCGATGATTCACAATGAGGCCAATCTGGTGGCCACCACATTTGAGTGGGCCGAAGAGATCGATTTGGAACGCGCCAAGCGCGCCAAGGAAACGGCAGAAGCGCGCATTGCGGCGGCCAAAAAGGATAGCCGCGAACTGATGCTTGCCTCTGCGAAATTGCAGCGCGCGCTGGTGCGCATTCACGTCAAACAATAAATTGAGCAAAACAACAAGGCTTGATGCAAATTGAAATAACGGCATGCTGTCGGTCGTATCACTGGCGACAGTTCGTAAATCCCGTTGTGCTTTGTCGAGATTGATGTTTGACAAGGAAATCTGCATAACAAAAAGCAAGTGCTTCGTAACCGCTCAATAATCCCGTGCCCTGACAGATTCCTCTAATTGTGTGATACTTATCCATAGTACTTGAAAAACTGGAATCCAG
>CALVTV010000232.1 GCA_944363005.1 uncultured Clostridia bacterium
ATCGGGGTTTTCAAGCGTCAGCGGAGAATTTTCGGCAAACAGCGTGTCCTCCGGCAGGGTTACGCGCACGCGATAGGAACCGGGACGCAATGTATCGAGCGTATATGCCCCCTGCGCATCCGTTTCACAAGTCGCGACCACGGTACCACCCTGCATCATGATGATGGTAGCTCCATTCAGTCCGGCTTCATCCGCATCCCGTGTGCCGTTTTCGTTGCCGTCCACATAGAGCGAACCGGTGACCACGGCAGGCACGATCGCGCCAAAGTCAAGCTGGGTGCGTCCTTCGCCCATGGCCAGGGCAAAGGCTTCTGTCGCGCCCTGCTGCGTATCCAGCTGGGCAACGGCACTTTGTCCCGCGCAGGTGAAAATCATGTTCGACGGCAAGGTCACTCGCACGGTGTATTCGCCCGTGCGCACAAAGTCGATCGCATAGGCGCCATTTTCATCGGTCATCACGCTGGATACAACGGTCTCCGTCTTGGTGTTCAGCAATTCAACCTTTGCCCCGGCGACACCGCGCTCCTGCGCATTCCGCTGCCCGTCGTAGGTGCTGTCCTCCCAGACCGTGCCTTCCACCGTCGCCACGCCGACCACACCCACATCCTTGTTCGTCTGGTCCTTGCCGGAGACCACGGCCAATTCTGCGCTTTCCGCTACGAGCGCGTCAACCTGCGGTACACAGCTCACGCGCTGCGTGCCTTCGATCTGCTTGGCAAACGCCTGGCCATCGGAGAGTTCAAACCGCAACACATAGCGTCCGGGCATCACGCCTTCAAAGCGATATGTGCCGGACTCATCGGTCACCATCGACGCTTCTCCCTCACCATCCAGCGAAGTCATCGTCACCCGCACGTTGGCCACACCCGAATCCGCAGGCTGTCTGCGTCCGTCGTTGTCATCGTCCATCCAGACCACGCCGCCGACCGCAGACGGTTTCAAGGCGCCGATATGGATCGATTCGAGCGTCTGTCCCATGGCGATTTCGCCAAGTTGCAGCGTCTGCTTCGTTTCCAGGGAGAATTGGGCCTTGGAGTCCCCGCCCGAACGAGTAAAGGCATACCCTTCCGGCAACTCGATCTCCACGGAATACTGCCCCGGAGCCAAGGCTTCAAACGCGAATTCACCCGACCGAAGCGAGGTCGTCTGTGCCGCCTGCGTGCCATCCTGCGCATAGAGCGTGAGCACAGCGCCGCGCAGCCCGTCCGCATCCTGCTCCATCAGGCCGTCGTAATCCTCATCCAGCCAGATCTTGCCGTAAATCGTGCCCTGCGTATACAGGCCATATCCCAGGCCTTCCACACGCGCGCCGCCCAGCAGCGTAAACGCACTGGAGTAGACACGGCCATCGCGCGTGTCGTCCACAGGCAGCGGACTGCCCACCAACGCTCCAGAGAACACATACCCGTCCGGCGCACTCACGCGCAGCATGTACGTGCCGGGCCACATCTTTTCAAAGGCAAACGAACCATCCGCACCGGTATAAGTCGTGTAGAGGATGTTGCGGCCGGTGCCATTCATCAGCGCCACTTCAATGCCCTCGATCATCGCCTCGCCCGAATCGATTGCGCTGTCCGCATCGCTGTCAATCCAGATCGTTCCGGCAACGGAAGCCATGCGGACCACGCTCGCATGGGCGGTTGTCCATGCGTCGCCGCTTTCGATGGTGATTGTGCGGGTTGAGGAAACCGGCTCTTCGCTCTCCTGTGCACTGCCACGCACCATCGTGCGCTCTGTCGCGGAGAATCCGCAATCTCCCTGCGCCGTAAAGCGCACGCTATAGCGTCCAGGTGCCAGGCCCTCGAAACAATAGGCTCCCTGTTCGTCGGACATCTGCTGGGCCTGCACCTCGCCATCCGCGTTGAGCAACTCGACCTGTACACCCGGATAGGCCGCTTCGCCCTCATCCTGCGTCGCATTGGCGTTGTCGTCATAGTAGACCGTACCCGAAATGGAACCGGAGAGCATGGCCCCGATGTACAGCCGCGCGTCTTTTTCGCCCATGGCCAGCATGAACGGTTCGCTGCGGCCGGTCGCCAGCGTGCTCTGCGGCACACAGCTCACGGGGTACGACGTCGTCTCCGGGTCCACCTGACGGGTTGCGCGCCAGGCATCCGGCATCTGATATTCGAGCACATATTCGCCCGGGCTGACATTGTCAAAGATGGCCAGCCCATCCTCGCCCGTGACACAGGTCACCTTCTGGGCATCCTGATCGTTTTCGATACGAATCAACGTCACGCTGACCCCGGCGAGCATCTCTTCATAGACGCCCTTCTGGCCATCGAGCTGCGTGTCCTTGAACGTGCTGACCGTCAGCTGCGCAGGGATCGTCACGCCGGCGTCCATCGCTTC
The DNA here is from genome assembly GCA_944363005.1 of uncultured Clostridia bacterium. Taxonomy (GTDB): domain Bacteria; phylum Bacillota; class Clostridia; order Christensenellales; family Aristaeellaceae; genus Ventricola. The sequence continues at coordinate 2,356 of CALVTV010000232.1, forward strand.
CAAGCACTGACCCGGAACGAGCGTAAAGTTTTCCGTGCTACCGCTCTGCGCAGCCGCCCCATAGACAAGCGAATTCTCGCCATAGCGCGTAAATGCCCACTCACCGCTCAGCTCAAAGAGCACGCTGTATTCACCCGAGGGCAACATGCCAAAGGCATACGCGCCCGTCGAATCGGTAACGGTTCGGGCAACCTGTTCGGTGTAGCCGTCAACCACGCGCAGGAGCTTGACCGTCACGCCGCCCAGCGCTTGTGCCCCGGCGGCGATCACCCCATCGCCATCGTCGTCCACACGCACATAGCCGCTGACCGAAGCTCCCTGCTCGAAGAGGAACGTCCCCAAGGCCGCCACGTCCGCCTGTTCAAACGTCATCTGGCGCACCACTTTTCCGTCCTGCGCCTCATCGCACAGGTACCCATCCGGTACGGCGATGCTGATCTCATAACTTCCGGGCAGGATGCCGCTCAGAACGAACTGTCCCTTGTCATCCGTCACCACGACGACGGGTTCTTCGTCATCACCCGCTCCAACCTGACGCATTTCCACACGCACACCGCCGAAGCCCGTGAGCTCGTTGTCCGCCGTGCGTTCCACAAGTTCGCCGCTCACCTGCGCCGCGTAGATGCAGCCGGCGTTGACCACGTAATCCGTGTGGTTGCCGTCGATGGTCAGCGCGCCGCTTTGTCCATAGCGCGTATCCTGCACGCCGCTGGTCACGTGCGCGGAGTACAGCGCGCCGCTGGAGAAGGCGACCGTGTCCGGCCCGTCAAAGCGCACCGTATACGTGCCCGCAGAGAGCGAATCAAACCGATAGCGGCCCTGCGCATCGGTGCGGCAGCTCTCCACCTCTTCGCCGGTCTGCGCGATCAGCGTGACCGTCATGCCCGCGTACCGGCTCGTCTCCTGCGCGTCGAGCACGCCGTCGGCATCGTTGTCAAAGAACACCATGCCGGAAATGCTTCCGTCGCGGCCTGCCGGCACCGTATTGAACCGACCGCTCCCCTGTGCCTCAAACGACAACTGCGCAAGGCTGCTGCGCTCCATCGTCTGCTGCTCGCCGGAAAGCGAGAGCGAATACGCAAAATTGCCCGTGAACGAAACATCAGCTTCAAGCTGCGTCGCGCTCTCGGAATCCGCGCGCACATCCAAGGTGATGCGTCCCGGCGTAAATCCATTGCGGACGATTTCCTCGCCCGTTTGCGCGTCCAGGAATGTCAGGCGAATCGCGCAGATATCATCCTGTACATCGGACAATGCGATGACAGCCGGACTGCTGAGCTCATTTGTCATGCGTGCATCCGAGGGTTGCCATCCGCCATCGGCCAGGCAGTATTCCACGCGCGCCACATACGCGCCGTTCTCATCATCCCCGGCGCCATCCAGCTGCACGCTTCTCACGTCGACGCGCGTTCCATCAACCGCGCGAAGTTCCATCGTCAGCTGTGGTTGAAGCAGTGACTCTCCTGCGGCCAGTTTCGCGCCTGTCACGCTCACCAGGGTCAACCCCTGTTCCTGCGCCGCGTAGAGTTCGGCAATCATGTCCATCTGCTCGCTTTGCGGAATCCGTGCGCATTCCAGCGTGACCTCGGTCATCGCACCGCCCTGCGAGAGATACGGCTGCACCTCGATCTCCTGCTGCGGCTGCGCGCTCAGGGCATAACCCGGCGCGGCCTGCGTCTGGCGCAGAATATAGCGGCCCACGGCAATCGCCATCGGGTTGCGGTACACTTCCTGCGTCATGTCAAAGGTGAGCACCGTTTCCAACGTCTGCGCATCCACAAGTTCATACGTGCCGCCGCTGACATGGTTACCCGTCGCAGCATCGACCTGTTCCACCGTAAAGAATCCGCGGTCGCTGGACACCGCGCAGGAAAGCGTCTGAGAACTGCCCGCGGTAAGCGTCACCTCATGATAGGTTTCATCGGTTGCAAACCCCTGTGCCGACGTCAACTCCTTGAGGTAATACGTCGTGCCTTCCAACGTCGCGGGCAAACGAATCTGCGCCGCACTGCCCCGCGCAATCTGCTCCGGCGTGACGTTCGACCAGACCGTCATCTGCGCCTGCGCGGACGGGTACGGCGTCAGCGCATCGTTCTCCATCACATAGACCCCATATTCGCCGGTCAACGGGACCACATACGTCTGCATGCTGTCGTTGAAGGTCAGCCCCGTCTTGGAGACGCTCAACACAGCGTACTCCTCCAGCGGCACATCGACATGCACCACCTGGCCGCCTACAACCGTCACGCTGCGATCCGTACCCAGCGTATACCCCTGCGGCATCTGCGTCTGGCGCAAGGTATACGCGCCTTCAGGCAATTCTCCGACGTAGAATCCGGTCTGATTTCGGCTCAGGCGCACGCTCTGGCCGTCGGAATTGACCAATGCAAAGCGAACCTGCGCCAGTTCCTCTTCGGTCAATTCGCCGCCAACCAGCTCGACATACACGCCGCCAAGCGCATCGTAACAGAGCAATTCCACCTGCGTATCCTGCGCATTGCTCACCGCAAAGCGAACAGCGCCGCCCACGCGGCAAATCTCCTTGACGGATTGCGGATCGATCTGCGCCGTATATTCCCCGGCTTCCAGGCTGACAGACACGAGGCCATCCTCGCCCGCCGTCAACGTGCTGACAACCCGACCATCCGCCG
>CALVTV010000233.1 GCA_944363005.1 uncultured Clostridia bacterium
CGGTGACCGTGCCGGTGAACGTCTCCGTGCCATAGGCGTCGAGCGTATAGGTGAGCGTATCGCCGACCTGGACGGAGAGCAGATCCAGCTCATCCACCTCCGCGCTCAGCTCGAGCGTGGACAGGTCCGCGATTTCGCAGAGCAGCTGCCCGCGGTAGACCTGCGCGCCCGAGGTGGTGTTCAGCAGCGTGAGCGCGCCGTCGCAGGGGGCGGTCAGCGTGAGTTCGGCGTCCTTTTCGCTCGTGGCATCGATCACCTCAAAGAGCAGATCGCCGGTGTTGACCGTCTGGCCCGCCTTGACGTGCACGGCGACGATGCGGCCCTGCGCGGTGACGTTGACATCGGGGTAGCGCGTCACCTTGCCGCGGCCGGTTTCCGTGTCGCTGTTCATGCTGCTCTCGCGGAAGCAGCGCACGGTGTCGTCCACGTCGAAGTTCCCGGTCAGAATCTCAACCACGTAGTCCTTCCCGGAAACGCTGACCACGCGGCCCGTGCGCTTTTCGTTGCCGCACTTGAGGTGCAGCGTTTCGCCTGCGTGCAGATAGCGGTTGTCGTCGCTGTCGTAGGCCTGCGCGGTGGAGGCGGCGACGTAGAGCGGGCTCTCCGGCTCGATGACCGCCCGCGCGTTGTAGCGCGCGACAACGCCGCTGGCATCGTCGCCCACGGCGGCGCACACGGCGGACACGGTGCCCTCCTGCGTGGCGTAAACGGGCGTGGTGTCCAGGGTGAAGAGCGTCTGGCCGGCGCTCACGGCGTCGCCCTGCGTGAGGTCAAAGGGCTTGAGCGTGCCGGCGAAGGGCGCGGTGATTTTGACCGTGTTGGGCGCGACGATGGTGGCGTTGGCGGTTGCGCCCTGCGCGAGTGCGGGCGGAATCAGCAGGAACAGCAGCGCCAGAACGAGGGATGCGACTTTGATTTTCATATGCAAGATCCTTTCTGTGCTCCGGCCTTTGCCGGACGGTTGAACAAACTCATTCGACGGACTTGAGAGCTTCGACCATGTCGATCGTGCGAACCTTGCGGGTGAGCAGCCGCGCAATCAGCGCGGAGAAGCAGTAGGTCACCACGCAGGCGATGACGATGGAGACGACGGCCGGCGCGCCGACGTAATAGCCGGTTTCCGGCTCGCAGGAATGCAGGATGACGTCCACAAGCAGGATGCCCGGATAGATGCCCCCGAGCACGCCCAGCAGCGCGATGATCGAATTCTCGTGCAGAATCAGCTTGCGGATTTCCTTCTGGTGGTAACCGAGTACCTTGAGCGTCGCGTATTCGCGCACGCGCTCCACGAAGTTCATCAGGCCCATGTTGTAGCAGATGACGAACGCCAGCGAGAGCGCAATGCCCGTCAGAATCGTAAAGACGAGGGAGAGCGTCTCCAGCATGCGCGTCATTTCCTCGATCTGCTCCGCGGGATATTCGATGTCGTCCACCTCGTCCATGGACTCAAGCTCCGCGATGCAGGCCTGACTGGGCGCCACGAGCTGAATGGCCGTGGGCGTGAAATCGCCCTTGCGCAGCGATTCCCACGTCGTGCGGTTGATATAGACGCCCTGGGAGACGTTGTTGTGCACGATCTGGCCGATGGTGAACGTAGCCGGCTCGTCGTCGCCGGGCAGGTAGAGGCGGATGGTGTCGCCCAGGTGCAGGTTAAGCGTCTTCGTCAGCTTGTAGGTGACGGCGGCGGTCCCGGTTTCAAGCCGCACGAACGTCTCGTCCTTGCCCAGGTTCTGCATCGTCTGGTCGTCCTCGAGCACCGTGAGCATCACCGTGCGCGTGCCGGCGTCGGCGCGGATGGAGACCGAGGACTCCATGATGCATTCCACGGCCTTCGCGTCGAGGCGGCGCTCATAGCTCTCCGCCGTGCCCACATCCCCGGTGAGGTTGGCGCGCGCGTCGTAATGCAGCGTCTTGGTGTAGTGGTTGACGCTCAGGGCGGTCACCGAGTCCTGAAGCCCCAGCGAGGTGATGATCAGCATCGTGCAGCACAGGATGCCGATGAAGGACATGAACGTGCGCAGTTTGTTGCGCATCAGGTTGCGCACAACCATCTTGGCGTTGAAGCTCAGGCGCGACCAGATGAACCCGATCCGCTCGAGCAAAATGCGCTTGCCGTCCTTGGGCGGCTTGGGGCGCAGGAGCGCGGCGGTCGTCTCGCGGGCGGCGCTGCGGTAGGTGTACAGCAGGATGCCCATGCTCAAAAGCACGCTCAGCCCGGTCATCACCCAGGCGGGCCCGGAGATCGGCGGCACGAGCTGATAGGGCATCTCGTTTTGACCGATCAGCCCGTCCCAGAGCACGAAGGGGAGCGTGGTATGCCCGACGACCGTGCCCAGCACCGCGCCGATGAGCGAGGGCACCACGGCGTAGGAGAGGTAGTGGTTGCGGATTTGCCGGGCGGAGAAGCCCAATGCCTTGAGCGTGCCCATCTGCATGCGCTGGTTGTCGATCATGCGCGAGAGCGTGGTCATCACGATCAGCGCCGCCACCGCATACGCCAGCACCGGGAAGAGCAGCGTCATGTTTTCAAACATCTGCGCGTTGTTGTTGGCGCGGGCCGTGCTCATGTGCGAACCGCGGTCCACGACCAGCGCATCGGGCAGGGCCGTCTCAATGGCGTCGCGCAGCGCGTCGCTGTCGCCCCCGTCCTCCATCGTCGCGACGATCTGCGTCAGCGGCAGCGCCGGGAGCGCGCAGGCGTTGATGAGGATATAGCCGTAAGCGTTCGGGTCCGCGACGACGCCGTCGGAGACGACGATGTATTCCGGACTGACGACGACGCCCCGCACCACGAACGTGTACTCCTCCCCGCCGAGCTTGACGCCGAGCCGGCTGCCGGGCGTCAGCGCATGCGCCTGTGCGAAGCGCTCATCGACCAGGCATCCGCGCCGGTCGTTGACGTCGAGCAGCTCGCCCTCGCGCAGAAGCGGGATGTTGATGTCCATCGGGCCGTCGTAGGCGGTCACGCTGACGGAGACGTCGCCCTCGAGCGTTGTCTCCAGATCCGTGCTCGCCCGGGCGCGCACCTGGCGAATGCCGGGGATCGCGGCGACCTTGTCCAGGCTGGCGCGGTCGGCCGAGGGGAGCGAGATCCAGAAGTCGGCGAGGTTGTTCTCTTCAAAATACGTGTCCTGCGTCACGCGGGTCATGCGCGCCGTGCCGTCGAGCGCGGCGAAGGCGAATGTGCCCAGCGCGCACAGCACGATGATGGAAAGAAACTGCATCGCCGCGCGGCTCATGTCGCGCAACAGCTTCTTTCGCAGGGTGTTTTTTACCATGCGATGTCCTCCACGTTGGCGGGATGCTCGCAAAGCTCAATCTGTTCAATGCCGCCGTTTTTGACCCGGATGACCCGGTTGCCCAGCGGCGCGATCATCGCGTTGTGCGTGATGATGACGACCGTGGCGTTGTGCGTGCGGCAGACATCCTTGAGCAGCGCGAGCACCTGCACGCCGGTTTTGGAATCGAGCGCGCCGGTCGGCTCATCGCACAGCAGCAGGGCGGGGTTTTTGCATAGCGCGCGGGCGATGGACACGCGCTGCTGCTCGCCGCCGGAGAGCTGGGCCGGGAAGTTTTGAAGCCGGGCGCCCAGCCCCACCTGCTCCATGACCGTCTTGGGGTCCAGGGCCTCCTTGCCGCAGACCTGGCGCGCCAGCTCCACGTTTTCAAGCGCCGTCAGGTTGGGCATCAGGTTGTAGAACTGGAACACGAAGCCCACGTCGTGCCGGCGGTATTCGGTGAGCTGCGGGCCGCGCAGGCCGGTGATTTCCTTGCCGCCGACGGTGATTTTTCCGCTGGTGGCCTTGTCCATGCCGCCCAGCAGGTTGAGAATGGTCGTCTTGCCCGCGCCGGACGGGCCGAGCACCACGCAGAACTCGCCCTTCTCAATCTCAAAGCTCACGTTGTCCACGGCTTTGACGATCGAGTCGCCGGTCTGGTAGTACTTGCAGACGTTTTCAAATGTGATATAGCCCACGGGAAGCCTCCTCATCTGGTGAAAACGTTTTTGGATCTTGTTTTTACAAGCCGGAAAAATCAAACCGGGCGTTACATAAAAACAAATTCCCGATTTGTTTTTATTATACGGGCAGGGGGGAGCCGTGTCAATATAGAATCCGTGAAGAAGAATTGACCGGCGTGTGAAATTTTGTGAAGTGAGGAAACGTCAATAAGGTAGAAGGAAGAAGCGGC
>CALVTV010000234.1 GCA_944363005.1 uncultured Clostridia bacterium
GACTTACACGAATATCAACGGGTATCTGAGCCCGAACCTGACGCTGAGCGGCCAGCCGGCCGACCCGATTGGCAAGTACGGGACACTCCGCAGGTAGTTTTTGCGGGAGAACGCACCGGAACTCTTCGATCTGATGGCGCTTCAGGGGACGCTGTACCCTCACCTGACCGAGATCGACCGCACCATGCGCCAGCAGGTGAGCCAAACGGTGGAACAGCTGGCCAGCCGGAGCGAGGCACCGAACCGGAAGACCGACCCGCTGGGCTGGGCGGCGTGGAGGAACAGTTTGAAAGCACAGGCGGAGGAAATGGCGATGCCGATCCTGTACGCCCTGTGACAGAAAGCCAAGAAGCAGAGAGTGATGATTCACCCTCTGCTTTTTTTATGCCCGTGGCCTCGGAGATGGGATTGCCTGATCTTGAACAGCAAACGGCAGCCATTGAGAAAAAGCCAAAGCCCAATGAATGGATTCCGCTTCCCACGCCGATGGAAGATACTTCCTGCGAAAAGATTACAGAGGCTGACATCGACCGTGCTCTGTGTTCTGGAAGCGGTTTCGAGAACGGGAAGATGAGAATTTACCGCTATTTCTCAGCCCCGGAAATTCATACTGAGGCAGAATCCGCTTCATGGCTGAAGCATGAATATGGAATCGGCGGGAGCTCGTGGACCTTTCTTGACGGGGCGAGCGGCTGGCTGAATCACGATACCAAAGGGGTTTCCATCGAATATACCGACAACGATAAGAGATACAATCGCCTGTTCAAATGGAACGCTGTCGCCCACCGGATCAATGCGTTGGTTTCAAGCGGGCGCTATTTCAGCGCATCAGAGCGCGCGGAGTATGAAAAATGGCTTGCAGAGCAGCTGGCGCATGAAACAGAGCGCCAAATGCTCACCGATACCGCCGAGCGTCTGATTCAGGAGTTTTGCCGCCGCGAGGGGCTTGATGAACCTGATTTCTCAGACCCGACGCACATCGCGCTCGTCTGCTCAACCATTGGGGACGGCAGACACGATGTTGAAATTTACGCGAATCTCGCTCGGTGTGAGATTGTTTATCAGGTGGATCGTCAGACTGTGCAGACAAGGCAGTTTGCTTCGCTGCACGATCTGATTGAGCAGGAATTGCACGATCTGGATTTTGAAGTTCTGACCGGAGCTGCCGCCATTGCCTTTGCACGGCGTGAATCGCTGAACATCCCGCCGGTGCGAAGCTGCCAGCAGGGCGACGTTGTGTATCTCGAAAACGGGAAACCGTTTGTCATCGAGGACATCGGAATGCACGACATTCTGCTTCGGAATCAGGACATGCCACTGTTCAGCCGCAGCGTCGCGCGCGGCGATTTCGTGAAGCTGCTGGGCCGTGACGCACGCAACGAGCATCTCACGATCCCGCATGAATCGGCTGACGAAGCGGATGAACCCTTTGCCGCACAGGTGATGGCCGAGGCCGAAGCGCTGGCCGAGCCGATTGAGCACGAGCCGATCAACTACACCGCGCCCTACCATCCGCAGGTGCCGTCCGGTGCAAAAGAGAAATTCGCCGCCAACATTGTGGCGATCAAGCTGTTGAAATCCATTGAACAGCGCGTGGCAAACGGCGGCGCTCCGGCAAACGCAGAGGAACAGGAGGTGCTGGCGCGGTACTGCGGATGGGGCGGTTTGGCTGATGCGTTTGACGGCAAGAAATCCGCGTGGACGAAGGAGTATGCCGAGCTCAAATCGCTGCTGACAGAGGGTGAATATCAGGCGGCGCGCAGCAGTACGCTGACAGCATTTTTTACGCCCGCCGAGGTCATTCATCCGATGTATCGCACGCTGGAGCGCATGGGAGTGCAAGGCGGCAATATCCTTGAGCCGAGCATGGGGACGGGCGCTTTTTTCAGCCACAAACCAAGCAGTTTTGAACTGCACGACGCCAAGCTGTACGGCGTGGAGCTTGACGATCTGACCGGCCGTATTGCAAAGCAGCTGTATCAGAAGGCTCGCATTCAGATCACTGGTTTTGAGAAAGCGAATCTGCCCGAGAGCTTTTTTGACTGCGCGGTGGGCAATGTGCCCTTCGGCGACTTTTCCGTCATTGACCGGCAGTACGACAAGTTGCATTTTCGTATCCACGATTACTTCATTGCAAAAACCATCGACAAGGTAAGAACGGGCGGCATCATCGCCTTCATCACGACCAGCGGTACACTGGATAAAAAGAGCGAGGAAGTGCGGCGATACATTGCCGCCCGATGCGATCTGCTCGGCGCTGTGCGGCTTCCAAACACGACTTTTCGTCGGAGCGCGGGAACCGAAGTTGTCGCGGACATTCTGTTTTTGCAAAAGCGCGACCGAATGATTGAGCGGGAGGAATCCTGGCTGCACATCGGGCAGACGGAGGACGGCATCCCCATCAATCGATACTACCTTGAACACCCTGAAATGGTGTGCGGCACCATCAAGATGGTCAGCGGGCCGTATGGCCCGACTCCTACCTGCGAGGCGCGCAGCGAAGGGACGCTGGAGGAGCAGCTGGACAAGGCGCTGTCAAATATCTCCGGGACACTCACAAAAGTGGAAACGACGCTGGAGGAGGAACCGGAGGCCGATGCGGATTTCCTTGGGGCTGACCCGGATGTGCGCAATTTCAGCTATGTGCTGCGGGACGGCAAAATCTATTTCCGCACAAATTCTGTCATGCGTCGCGTCGCGCCCGGCTTTACGGCAGAAAGCCGCATCCGGCAGCTCATCGGGCTGCGCGATACGGTGCGTGAACTGCTGCAGGCGCAGCTCGACGACCAGCCGGACGAGGAGATCCACCGGCTGCAACAGCGACTGACCGTGCAATACGACGCCTACCACCGTCAGCATGGGCTCATCAACAGCCGAGGCTCGGCGCAGGCGTTTCAGGACGACAGTAGCTACTATTTGCTCTGCTCGCTGGAGGACATCGACGAAGAGGGCAAGCTGCGCGGCAAATCAGATATGTTCACCAAGCGCACCATCCGCAGTATGAAGCCTGCCGACCATGCGGAAACCGCCAGTGATGCCCTTGCGCTATCCATCGGCGAAAAGGCGGGCATTGACATGCCATACATGATGCAGCTGACCGGGAAAACCGAAGAACAGCTGGCAGAAGATTTGACAGGCGTCATCTTTGTCGACCCCGTCGAGAAAACCCCGGAGGGCAAAGCAGTTTACCGTATGGCGGACGAATACCTCTCCGGCAATGTGCGCGAGAAACTGTCTGTGGCAAAACTGGCGGCACAGAGCGATCCTGCGATGCGCGTCAACGTGCAGGCGCTGGAGCAGGTGCAGCCAAAAGATCTGGATGCAAGCGAGATTGCCGTTCGCTTGGGAGCCACATGGATCGAACCGGCGATCATCAAGCAATTTGCGGATGAGCTGGTGGATGCTCCCGACATTGCCCGGCGCATGGTCAATGTGCATTATGCGCCGTATACCGGCGTGTGGAATATCTCCAGCAAGAGCTGTACAGGCGGCAACATCAAGGCGAGCGTCACATATGGCACGAACCGTGCGAATTTCTATCATGTCCTTGAGGAAAGCCTGAATCTGCGTGCCATCCGTATTTTCGATACCATCCGCGATGCAAGCGGAAATGAAGTCCGTGTGCTCAACGCGCAGGAAACACAGGCGGCACAGGGCAAACAGCAGCAGATTGAGGACGCCTTCAAGGATTGGATTTGGCAGGATCAAACGAGGCGGCAAT
>CALVTV010000235.1 GCA_944363005.1 uncultured Clostridia bacterium
CCGGGGAACTCGCATAGTCGTGCCGCTAGCGGCACTCCTTGCGATTCCCGACGCTCCGCCGGGCTGCTTCGCCCACTGGGCGCGCCCGGCTCCGGTCCCCCAGACGGGGTTTGGGGCGGTAGCCCCAACGTATCCCCTGCGCGAAGCGCCATAGAAAAAGGAGTCAGGGAGCGAAGCGGGACCTGACGGGGTTTTGTGCCAAGCTCCTTTTGACGCGAAATCAACGCCGAAGCTCTCCGTTTGCATTGCGAAAAGCGAATACAAAGAACGCCTCCTGCCTGAGTGTTCGGGCAGGAGGCGTTTTGTATGAGGTTCTCGGGTTTTACGGAGTTTATGCGCTGGAAGCCGTTTCAATCGTAGGCGGCTTTGCCGCCTGCTCTGAAACTTACTTTTTTTCTTTATAGGGTTAGGGGACCGTTGGGGCGGCTGCCCCAAGCCCCGCCCGAGGGACTTCGCCCCTCGGACTCCCCATCTTCGCTTCGCGCGGATCAAAGAGAGTCAGGCGTTATCGGAGAAATCGCCCGTATAGAGCTGATAGTACTTACCGTGGGCTTCAATCAGCTCATCATGCGAGCCACGCTCGATGATACGGCCCTGTTCGAGCACCATGATACAATCCGAATTGCGAACCGTCGAAAGCCTGTGCGCGATGACGAACGTCGTGCGGCCCTTCATCAGCGAATCCATGCCCGCTTGCACCAGCGACTCCGTGCGCGTATCGATCGAGGAGGTCGCCTCGTCGAGGATCAGCACGGGCGGATCGGCTACGGCCGCGCGCGCAATCGCCAGCAACTGGCGCTGGCCCTGCGAGAGGTTGCTGCCGTCGCCGGTGAGCATCGTCTGGTAGCCGTCGGGCAGTTTCTCGATGAAGGTGTCCGCATTGGCCAGCTTCGCCGCGGCGATGCACTCCTCGTCCGTCGCGTCCAGACGGCCATAGCGGATATTGTCCATCACCGTGCCGGTGAACAGGTGCGTATCCTGAAGCACGATGCCCAGCGAGCGGCGCAGGTCGTCCTTGCAGATTTTGTTGATGTTGATGCCGTCGTAGCGGATTTTGCCGTCCTGAATGTCGTAGAAGCGGTTGATCAGGTTGGTGATCGTCGTCTTGCCCGCGCCCGTGGAGCCGACAAAGGCGATCTTCTGGCCCGGCGTCGCGTAGAGGTGGATGTCGTGCAGCACCATCTTCTCGTCCGTGTAGCCGAAGTCCACGCCGTCCATCACGATATCGCCCTTGAGCTCGACGTAGTCCGTCGTGCCCGTCGCCTTGTGCGGGTGCTTCCAGGCCCAAAGGCCCGTGCGCTCCTTGCATTCGCTGAGCGTGCCGTCCGGGTTGCGCCGCGCGTTGACGAGCGTGACGTAGCCGTCGTCCACCTCGGGCTTCTCGTCCAGCAGCTCAAAGACGCGCTCCGCGCCGGCAAGCGCCATGATGATGGAGTTCGACTGCTGGGAAACCTGGTTGATCGGCTGGTTGAAGCTCTTGTTGAGCGTCAGGAAGGAGACCAGCGTGCCGATGGTCAGGCCCAGGTAGCCGTTGGTCGCCAGCAGGCCGCCGATCACCGCGCAAAGCACATAGCTGACGTTGCCCATCGCCATGATGACCGGCATGATGGTGTTGGCAATGCGGTTGGCGTTGTAGGCGCTCTGGCGCAGGTGCTCGTTGAGGCGCTCGAAGTCCTCGATGGCCTTTTCCTCGTGGCAGAAGACCTTGACGACCTTCTGGCCGTCCATCATTTCCTCAATATAGCCGTTGACGGCGCCCAGATCGCGCTGCTGCTCGACGAAGTAGCGGCCCGACTTGCGGACGCGGCGCATGGAGATCGTCAGCATCAGCGCGACCATGGCCAGCGTAACAAAGGTCAGCGGCACGTTGAGGATGATCATGGAGGTCATGACGCTCACGATCGTCACCGCGCTGGAGATCAGCTGGGGCATCGACTGGGAGATCATCTGGCGCATGGTGTCGATGTCGTTGGTGTAAACGCTCATCACGTCGCCGTGCGCATGGGTGTCAAAGTACTTGATGGGCAGGCGCTCCATCTTCGCAAAGAGCTTGAGGCGCAGGTTGCGCAGCGTGCCCTGGGAGACGAAGATCATCAGGTAGTTCATGCCCCAGGACGCGAGCGCGCCCAGCGCATAGACGATGGCCACGCCGGTCATCGCGCGAAGCAGCGGGGAGAAATCGGGGGTTTCGGCCGTGGTCATCGGCAGGATATAGTCGTCAATGAGCGACTGGATGAACAGCGTGCCGCGCACGTTGGCCACCGCGCTGACCACGATGCACAGGATCACCAGCAGGAAGAGCGCGGTGTATTGGCTGAAGATCTCCGCAAAGATCCGTCTGAGTGTCTTGCCGGGGTTTTTGGCGCCGCCCCGGCCGGCATTGCGCATCGGGCCATGCATCAGCGCTCACCTCCTTTCGGGTCCTTCATGGCGGCTTCGTCAAAGTCGCCGCCGCCCTGCTGGCTGAGGGCGACTTCCTGGTAAATCGGGTTGTTCTTCATGAGGTTTTGGGGCGTGTCAAAGCCGCTGATGCGGCCGTCGTCCAGCACCAGCACCCGGTCCGCATCCTCCACGGAGGAGATGCGCTGGGCGATGATGATCTTGGTCGTGCCGGGGATATGGGTGCGCAGGGACGCGCGGATCTTGGCGTCCGTCGCGGTATCCACGGCGGAGGTGGAGTCGTCGAGCACGAGCACCTTCGGCTCCTTGAGCAGGGCGCGCGCGATGCACAGGCGCTGCTTCTGGCCGCCGGATACGTTCGTGCCGCCGCGCTCGATGAAGGTGTTGTACCCCTCGGGCATGCGCTCGATGAACTCGTCGGCGCAGGCGAGGCGGCAGACCTCGCGGCATTGCTCCTCCGTCGCCTGGGCGTTGCCCCAGCGCAGGTTATCCAGGATCGTGCCGGAGAAGAGCACGTTCTTTTGCAGCACGACGGAAACCGCGTCGCGCAGCGCCTCCAGGTCATAGCGGCGCACGTCCTGCCCGCCAACCTTGACCGTGCCGTCCGTCGCGTCGTACAGGCGGGAGATCAGGTTGACCAGCGTGGACTTGGAAGAGCCCGTGCCGCCGATGATGCCGATGGTCTCGCCGGCGTTGATGTGCAGGTTGATGTTTTCGAGCACCGGCTTGCCGCCCTTCTTGTGGTAGGAGAAGGAGACGTTTTCAAAGTCGATGGAGCCGTCGGCGACGCGGCGCAGCGCTGCCTCGGGGGAGGTGATGTCCGGGCGCTCCTCGAGCACCTCTTCGATGCGCTGGGCCGCCGCGACGGACTGCGTAATCATGACGAAGACCATGGAGAGCATCATCAGGCTCAGCAGGATGTTCATGACATAGGAGAGCAGGCTCGTCAGTTCGCCCGTGGTCAGGCCGGTATGACCGACGATCATGTGCGCGCCGAACCAGCTGATCAGCAGGATGCAGGAGTACACGCAGAGCATCATCACCGGCGCGTTGAGCGAGATGATGCGCTCGGCGCTCACGGAGTTGTTGTACAGGTCGTCGGTGGCCTTCTTGAACTTCTCGTTCTCGTGATCCTCGCGCACGAACGCCTTGACCACGCGAATGGCGCCGACGTTCTCCTTGATGACGGCGTTGATCACGTCGTACTTCTTGAACATCTGCTTGAAGTAGCGCATGGCCATCGGCACGATGATCAGCAGCACGGCGCCCAGAATGACCAGCACCACCAGGAAGATCGTCGACAGGCGCGCGTTGATGCGCAGGGCCATGAACAGCGCGACAATCAGCGTCACCGGCGCGCGCGTGCACATCATCAGCATCATCTGAAAGGCGAGCTGCACGCTGCTGACGTCGGTGGTCATGCGCGTGACCAGGCCGGCGGTGGAGAAGCGGTCAATGTTGGAGAAAGAAAAGGTTTGAATGTTGCGGAACATCGCCTCGCGCAGATTGCAGGCGAAGCCTGTGCTCGCGCGGGCGCTGTGATAGCCGGCCTTGACGCCGAACACGGCCGCCAGCAGCGCCATGATCAGCATTTGCCCGCCGATGACGGCGACGCGCCCCATATCGCCCACGGCGATGCCCGCGTCAATGATGGCCGCTGTCCGATAGGGAATCAGAATCTCCAGTATGACACACAGAATGGTGAACAGCGGAGAGAGCAGCGCGTCTTTGCGGTATTGCCGGATCTCGCCGGAAAGTCGCGAGACGGTCTTGCGTTTTCCGTTCATGAAATGCCTCCTTCATGATTTTTGCGGCCTTCGCACTCCGATTCCAGAATGGCGAAGACCCGCTTGAGCAAATTGACGAATTGCCGGGCGTCCTCGTTGCCCAGGCGTTCGAGCAGGTGGGCGAACCGGGTTCGCGCCTCGGCGTGCCTGCCCTTGCAAAAGGCCATGCCCTCTTGCGTCAGGCGCACCAGCACGCGGCGGCGGTCTTCGGCGTCTTCGCACCGCTCGATCATCTTCTTTTTTTCCAGGCTGTTGAGCACCGCCGCGATGCGCGAGGTGGTCATGGACAGCTTTTTGCTGATTTCTCCGGCCAGCAGCGGCTGCTTTTCAACGGCGAGCAGGCGAAGCACCGCCATCTCTCCGCGCATGGTCTGGCTGATTTCCTCATGCGGGGGACGGTGGTTGGATGCATCCAGCGTGTCGAGCAGTTCCTGCGCCAGTGCCTCATAGTCCGTCGTACATCCCTCCTTTTGCTAACACTGTGAGATATTATACGAACCCGGCCAGAATCTGTCAACATCAAAGGAACCAAATTTGCGCGGAGACAACGCGCCAGAACGCACAATTTGTTTGACAGTTGTCTAACGCAGGGCGGCGCGGCGCGCAAGGGGAGAAAGAGGGGAGGGGTTTTCCGGTTTTTCGACAAGATTCGTCAAGCGAGTGGTGCGAAAAGACGGTTAACGCACGCGGATTTCAATTAAAATGGAGTGAAGATGGAGCGAATGGGGAGGAAATGATTGACAAGTGGAAAAAAATGGATAAAATGGATATAGGAAAAGGATGAAATCAGCCGTGTCAGGGGCGGCGCAACGATGAGAAAAGGAGTGCGTACGGCGATATGAAGGACATTGGGGTCACGTATCTGGGAGGCAGCGGATTCCTCGTGGCGCTGGGCGATATCGGGTTGCTCTTCGACGCGAGCGAGCACGGCAGGGACAAGCGCATCCTGCCCGCAAGGGAGGATCTGGCCGCTTTTAAAAAGCTGTATGTCTTTGTCAGCCACGGACATGATGATCACTTTTCGACGGCGATTTATGACCTGTGCGGGCCGGACGCGGTGTATGTGGTGGGGTACGACGTGCCGCAGCCCCACCGCGGGGTGCGCATGGAGCCGGGGCAGGAGCAGGGCTTTGGCCCGGTGAGCGTCAAGGCCTTCGGTTCAACGGACGCGGGCGTCTCCTTCCTGGTGACCTGTGCCGGCATTTCGATCTTCCACGCGGGCGATTTGAACCTCTGGCATTGGCGCGACGAGAGCTCCATCACCGAGATTGAGGCCGCCGAAAAGGCGTTTTATGCCTGTGTGGAGCCGATTCCCACCCAGAGCATCGACCTGGCGTTTTTCCCGGTCGATCCCCGGCAGGGCAGCATGTACGACGCCGGAGCGGGGTACTTCGTGATGACGGTCAAGCCCCGAATCCTGATTCCGATGCACTTTCAGGGGCGCGGCGACGTGGCGGTCCGCTTTGCGGTGACGGGGGAGACGCCCAGCACCAAGATTGCCGCGTTGCAGGAGCCGGGCGACCACATCGATCTGCACATCCCGGATACCGAGGAGTCCGCGCCGGACCGCAAGCTGCGGGAATTGCTGGCGGACGAGGCCTTCGGCGAGGATGACGCCAAGGCGTGAGCGGGCGAGACGGCGGGCAAACCGGCAAATCCCGTTGTGCACGGCCTGAAATTGAGGCTCGACGGAAAAGGAACATCATAAAAAAACAGGCGGCGCCCCGGCGGGCACTGCCTGTTTTTTGTCTGTCAGCCCAGCTGCTTGCCCTCGAACGCCACCCGGCGGCGCACGTCCTGCATCAGGTGGTCAAACTGCACGGGGTCAAGCGACTGCGCGCCGTCGCAAAGCGCGCACTTGGGGTTGTTGTGGACCTCGATCATCAGGCCGTCGGCCCCGGCGGCGATGGCCGTGCGCGCGAGCGGCTCGACCATCCAGGCGATGCCCGCGGCGTGCGAGGGGTCGATGATCACCGGCAGGTGGCTCTTTTGCTTGATGATGGGCACGGCGGAGATATCCAGATTGTTGCGGATCATCTTTTCAAACGTGCGGATGCCGCGTTCGCAGAGGATCACGTTTTCGTTGCCGCCCGCGAGGATGTATTCCGCGCTCATGAGCAGCTCTTCAATGGTCGAGGACAGGCCGCGCTTGAGCAGGATGGGCTTTTTGCAGTGGCCCAGTTCCTTGAGCAAGCGGAAATTCTGCATGTTGCGCGCGCCGACCTGGATGACGTCCACGTCCGCGAAGTCGTCCAGCTGCGTTTCGCTCATGATTTCGGTCACGATCGGCAGGCCGGTCGCCTGGCGGGCCAGGCGCAGCAACTCCAGGCCCCGGTTTTCAAGCCCCTGGAAGGAATAGGGCGATGTGCGCGGCTTGAATGCGCCGCCGCGCAGCAGCGTTGCGCCGCTGGCTTTGACGGCCTGCGCGACGCAAAGCAGCTGCTCTTCGCTCTCCACGGAACACGGCCCGGCGATCACGGCGAAGTGTCCCTCCCCGATGACGGTGTTGCTGGCGGGGATCAGGCTGTCCTGCGGGTGAAAGCGGCGGTTGGCGAGCTTGTACGGCTCGGAAACGCGGCGCACGTCGGCGACGATGTCGTTGGCGCGCAGCCAGTCCTCGTCCACATGCGTGGTATCGCCGACGAGGCCGAGCAGGGTTTCCTGCGTGCCGCGGCTGAAGTGGATGTCCACGCCCTGGGCGCGGATGCTCTGCATGAGGGCGTCGATGCGCTCCTGGCTGGCGTTTTGCTTGAGAATGACGATCATGGGGATGCTCCTCTCATTTTGTCAAGTTCTGGGGAATGAAAAAGCGGCCCTTCTTCCAAACGGAAAGGGTCGCTTGCCTTTTGCGGAAAAACCGCGCGCACAAACAACCCGTATCACGGATAGCGATACAGGTAGGCGTAAGCGTACAGATTGCGCGTGCGCATGGCGTGTTCCTCCAAGAGTCGGATTTTGATGGGAACAGGATAACACGATATTGATGGTTTGTCAATATACAACCGACAAGAACGCATAAAAAAATCCGCCTCGCGGGAGGCGGTGGGGTTTTGCCTATGGGCGGGGGAAAGGCGCAGGTTTACGGGGAGCGGGAATCAGGTACGCGAGCGCTGCGAAACAGGCCAGCACACTGACCGTGCCGTTGCGGTACGTATAATAGGTATGGTCAAACGAGTGGTTGGCCATCACGAGGTACCAGGCAACGGGCACCAGCGCCAGAAGCAGCAGCGTCAGCATGCGCGCATCCGGCCGCACGCGCAACCCCGCGCGGCGCAGGTGCACGGCCCGGCGGATCGCAACGGCGGCGCAGGCCACGGCCGCCACAAGCAGGAGAAGCAGATAGGCGGGCTTATCGAGGATGACGGCGAAGTTCATCCGCAGCACGTTCAGGCGGGAGAGCGTTTCGCCGTTGGAGGCGGAGGAGACGCGCAGCGCGGCCTGAACGAAGATGCCCGTCAGCCGCTCCGGCCCGTAGACCGCGGCGGTCAGCACCCACTTGAGGCCCCACATCAGCCCATAGCCGAGCGCCCAGGCGACGCCGCAGCCGATGAGGCAGGCCATCAGCGCGCGCAGGCCGTCCCCGCGTTGCAGGCGCAGGCAGAGCAGCAGCGCAAGCGGGAAGCCCAGCGAGACGAGCGGAAAGGTCAGCAGATCGAAGTAGTTGGTCAACAGGCCCGTGAGCGCGAAGAAAGCGGGCATGCCCACAGCGCGCTCGATGCGCGCGTCAAGCAGCAACACGGCCAGGCAGGCGCCCAGGGTGAGCAGGGTCAACGGCGCGTATTGCAGGCAGATGCCCACGGCGGGCGGCATCAGCAGAAACCAGGCGATAGCCAGGCCCGGCAGTGCGGCGGGCGCCCGGGCAAAGCACGCCGAGGCGACGGCGCAGGCCAGCGCCAGCGACACGAAGAGCAGCAGCATTTCGATATTGGCCGTGTTGAGCACGCACAGCAGCAGGCGCAGCGGGAACGTGTATCCGTGCCAGTAGCGCGAATAGGACAGCCCGTTGCCCGAGCCGTATGTGCAGAAGGCGTCCCAGGCGCTTTGATCTTCGGCGGGGGGCAGGTCGGTGCGCAGGCCGCCGAACGCCTTTTGCGGCAGGGACTCCGGGCCGGTGTACGCGGCCGTCTTGAGGATGAGCGCGGCGGTGTAGTTGTCCAGCTGTGCGCTCTTGAAACCGCCGACGAGCTGGGGCGAGGCGCCCTCCTGAGCGATCATGAGCGTGCCCTGCGCGGCGTTTTGGCGCATCGTATCGGTGTCGATGAGGAAGGCGGCGGCGTTCAGCGCGATGCACAGCAGCACGCACAAAAGCAGCAACAGCGCGGCGCGCAGGCATCTGGTGTTCATCGCCGGGGCCCAGCCAGTCCGCCCCGGCGGGGCTTGGCATAGGGCTCCACCAGCCGCCGGTGCAGCACGTCCGGCCGCGCCAGCGAGTAGCCGAAAAAGCCCTCCGGGCGCGGGGCGAGCGGGAAGTATTCCCCGTGCGCGTAGCTGACCAGGTTGGCGCGCGCCATGTGCAGGCTGCCGTCCGGATCAAAGAGCGCGTCGCGCACATACACCTGCTCCACGCGGGCCAGGAAAAGATCGTGCGAACCCAGCGGGATCACCCGATCGACCCGGCAGCACAGAAACACGGGCGCTTCGGCCAGCGCGGGCGCGGGGAAGCCCTCAACGGTTTGCGCGTGCAGGCCCGTTTCGGCGAATTTGTCGATGTCCCGCCCGCTCTTGACGCCGCAAAGGTCGGTCGCGCGGCAAAGGGGCTTGTCGATCAGGTTGACGCAAAACGCGCCGGACTGGCTGATCTGCGCGTGGGAATGGCGTTCGGGCCGGATGGAGACGGAGATCATCGGCGGGTCCGAGTTGACAACGCCGGCCCAGGCGACGGTAATCAGGTTGTCGCGCTCAAAGCCGGGCTCTGTGCCCCGGCAGGAGAGCATCACCACGGGGATGGGCGCCAAAAACGTGGTCGCGCCGATCGCGCGGAATGTGTTCATAAAAAGGCCTCCTTGGATCATGCCCCGCAAGGGCGGAGCGCATATCTCTATCATACATGGGGGGCCAAACAAAATCAACGGAAAATTTCACAAGGCTGGGAAGAAATGGCGCGTATGAATCGTCATATCATCAGAGACTGGCAAGGCATGGTTGCCAAAGAAGTGCAACCGTGGTAAGATGAGTATTCGGAATCATTCGAATATGGAGCCGTAGGGTAAATGGAGGGGATTCCATGAAAGGAAAGAACATGAAACGCAGCGTGGCGGCCATGTTGTGCGCGGCGATGCTGACAACGGCGCTGGGTTCCGGCGCGTCGGCGGAAGCCTATGTGCAGGCCATTGAGCCCGAGCAGACGGCCACGACCGAGCAAAGTGTCAAGAAATTTACGCTCAAGCCCGAGTATGTGGATAACGTGCTCTGTGTGAGCGTGGTCGGCGCCAGCTCAATCCCTGTCAAGGTGCGCCTGTATGACGAGAAGGAGCAGAACCTCCTGGGCTCCGTGACGGTCAAGACCGGCACGGGCACGGCGTTTTTCTCCGAGCTCGTGCTCAACCCGGGCAAGTATGTCCTGCGCGCCGCGTACGAGGATGAAGAGGCGGCCAAGGCCGTCAAGGCTGTGCGCCTGGAATATGAATTGGTAGATCCGGCGGCGGAGCAGGCCGCAGCGGAAGAAGCAGCGCGTCAGGCAGCGGGACAGGCCGCGGCCGAGGAAGCAGCCCGGTTGGCGGCGGAACAGGCCGCGGCGGAAGAAGCAGCACGATAAGCGGCGGAACAGGC
>CALVTV010000236.1 GCA_944363005.1 uncultured Clostridia bacterium
GTCGCAAAAGCCGTTCTTCCTCTCCGGCGCGCTGTCCGCGTTTTCCGAGGTGGATTTGCAGACGGTGGAAACGCCCGAAGCGGCCGAAGGGTACGACCTTTACGTGTTTGAGAGGTGCCTGCCCGAAGCGCTGCCGGAGGATGGCGCGATTTGGTTGATCGATCCGCCTGCCGAGGCGGACGTGGCGGGGCTTGAACTGGGGGAGGAGCTGCGCGGCGTCGCGCTCACCCCGGCGCAGAGCACGCAGGCGCGGGTGGCCGCCTTGCAGCAGGATCTGTCGTTGCAGGCGGCCGCCGTGGTGCGCTTTCGCGAGGTGAGGGCGTCGGGAAGCCTGACGCCCGTGCTGCTGTGCGGCAAGCTGCCCGCGTTGCTGGCGGGCAACACGCAGAGCGGATGCGCGCTCATCGTCATGCCGTTTGATTTGCAGGACAGCAATCTGCCGTTGCTGCCGGATTTCATCGTCCTCATGCGCAATCTGCTGCGCGACAGCGTGCCGCCAATGCTCGATGCGCAGGACGTGGTGTGCGGCGAAACGCTTGAACTTCGAACGCTTCCGCTCTGCGAGAAGCTGTATGTGCAGTTGCCGGACTTGGGCCTGCGCGTGCTGGAGCCGGACGAAGGATTTACGCCGGAGCGCCCCGGTTCCTATACGCTGATGCAGGAGCTGCCGCAAGGGCGGGAGAAGATGCTTGAAATCTTTGCCCATATGCCCGCGGACGAGGGCCGGGTCAACGCGCCGCAGGAGACGGAAACGCTGGTGGTTGCGGGCGATACGACCATGCGGGAGGACGCGCCGCAAGCGCAGGACTACGATCCGCTCTGCCTGCTGGCGGGAATGGTGTTGCTGCTGCTGATCGTGGAATGGGGGGTGTATCATCGTGAGAAGTATTGAGCTCTCCTTTGAACACCCGGCGCTGCTGCTGCTCGCCCTGCCCGCGTTGGCCCTGATCTTTCTGCTTTGCCGCAGGATGCGCCGCAGCCAGGCGGCCCCGCTTGCCGAACGCTGTGCGCTCGTGCTTCGCGTGGTGGAAGTCGTGCTGACGGTGCTGATTCTGGCGGGGATTTCGCTGGTCAGTTACACCTCGGAGCGCCAGACGATTGTGCTGGCCGATCGCTCGGACAGCATGCAGGGCGTGCGCGAGGCGGTGGACGCCTGCCTAGCGGACATGGCGGCGCAGGGCGACGAGGTGCTGGGCGTCATGGACTTTGCCGCCACCTGCGGCCCGCTTCATCCGCTCTCTGCGCCGGCCTCCGCGCTCTTCGGCTCTGCCACGGATTTGCAGGCGGCGCTTCATGCGGCGGCCGGGGCGTTTGCCACGGACGCGGGCAAGCGGATCGTGCTGCTGACGGACGGCCTGGCGACGGACGGAACCTTGCAGCCGCCTGATGGCGTTCGGGTGGACGTGATCGCGTTTGACGTGGCGTCCGATGCGCCGGAAGTGGAATTGATCCGGTTGGAATTGCCAGCCGACGCGGCGGAGGGCCAGCGCATTTCGGCCGTTGTGACGGTGCGGGCCAATGCCGAAACGGCGGGCGTGTTGCGGATCTATGACGGGGATGTTCTGGCCTGCGAGCAGGAAGTTGCGCTGACTGCGGGGGAGAGCACGGTCACCTGCGCGCTGACCGCCGGGGAGGCGGGCGCGCACGCTTACCGCGCGGAGCTGACCGCGCAAGCGGATACACTGACGCAAAACAACGGCGCTTACGGCCAGTTGCGCGTCAACGAGGGCGCGGAAATCCTGATTGTGGACGGCACGGACGCGCAGGCGGCGAAGCTTCAGCCGCTTTTGGAATCTTCGGGCTATGGCGTGACGTGCGTGGCCAGCGAACAGATGCCGGGGACGGTGGTGGATCTGTGCGCGTATGGGCTGGTCATCCTGATGAACGTCAACGCGCGCGATCTGCCGGAGGGCAGCGCGGAAAACCTGGAAATATATGTGCGAGAATATGGGCGGAGTGTGCTGACGACGGGCGGCGAAAACACGTACTTTTACGGCAACATGGCGGGCACGCCCTTTGAGACGTTTTTGCCCATCGATATCCTCATCGAGGAGAAGGAGAGCGTCGATCCCATCGCGCTGATGCTGGTCATCGACGTCACCGATTCCATGACGCGCCAGTCGCTGGGCACGCCGATTGAAATGGCGCGGCGCAGCGCGATCAAGTGCGTCAACGCGCTCAACAGCAACGATTACGTGGGCGTCATCACGTTTTCGGATGAGGCCGACGTGCTGGTGGAGATGACCTCCGTCAAGGACAAGGACGCGGTGACGGCGGCCATCGAGAGCATTGAAACCGTCGGGCCGGAGCATCTGACGCAGTTCACCGGCGCGCTGCAAACTGCCTGCGATCAGCTCCGGGCGTTTGATACGTTGCAGAGAAAGCATGTGATCTTCATCACGGACGGCAGCCCGTCGGACAAGGACTTTGAGGGCATCGTCCGGGAGATGAAGGCGAATGGAATCACGCTTTCCACCGTCGCCGTGGGCAAGCTCAACACCGTCATCAAGCTGCTGCAAGAGCTGGCGGCCATCGGCGGGGGACGCTGCTACATGGTGGAAAGCGCGTACGATCTGCCCGATATTGTGACGATGGACACGGCGCTCTTGCAGGTGGATTACACCGTGCACACGTCGTTCACCCCGCAAATCGTCGATCCCACGTTCCCCTTCAGCGAAGAGAGCGTCCCGGCGTTGCTCTTTGGCAGCGTTCGGGCGAGCGCCAAGCCTGAAGCCACGGTCGTGCTCGCCTCGCCGGACGGGGAGCCGGTCTATGCGGTATGGACATACGGAACGGGCCAGGCGGCCAGCTTCATGAGCGATTGGAGCGGCGACTGGTCGAACAACTGGTTCACCAACGCGCCGGGCAAGCAGGCTGTGCTGGACATGGTCAAGGCGTTGCTCCCCGGGGCCGTGGAGCGCGACGCCTTGGAAGTGGGGCTTGAGGCCGGCGGGGCGCGGGGCATGTTGACGCTCAGGGGCGATTTGGGGCAGGCGGAAGAGGTGGTTGCCCAGGTGCTTGCGCCGGATGGCACGCAGCACACGGCCACCCTTCCCCGGACGGGGGAAAACCTGTTCGAGCGGGAAATCCCGCTGAGCGCGCCGGGGATTTATGCGGTGACGTTCACTTGGCAAGGCCAGGCGGGCGAGGAAACCTGGGAGGCCGTCGTTGCCTTCAACTGGTCGAAGGAATACGAGGCCATCGACCGGCCGGGCGGAACTCAAACGCTGATGGAGCTTTGCGCGCAGACGGGCGGCGCGATGTTCACCGAGGCACGGGACGTGATGAATGTGGATATGGAAGAGACGGCGGTGGAGCACGACGTCGTGCTGCCGCTTGCCATTGCGGTCATGGCGTGCCTGACGCTGGATATCGTCCTGCGCAAAACGCAAATGAAGCGCCTGGTTGCCGGTTTGGCCAAGC
>CALVTV010000237.1 GCA_944363005.1 uncultured Clostridia bacterium
AGAACACCGAGGCGCTCTGCGGGTTTTACCGCGGCAAGGGTGTTTGCGCAACGTTTCAGCTGAACCCCGGCGGGCACCATGAGCACCCGGCCCAGAGGACGGCGGCGGGCATTCAATGGCTGGCGAAAGGCGAAGACGCGCCGGCTTTTTGAGCGCGTTTTTCCGCATGCATCAAAGCGTCGTCACGGCTTCCATTCCCGCAGATACTTGAACGGGAAGGGCAGCACCGTCCGCCCGCTGGCACGCACGAAATCCACCTCCATCAGCGGCAGATACCGGGCAAAATCGGGCGTTCCGCCGCTGGCAGTGACCTGACGGATGCGGCAGGCGCAGGCCAGCGACCATTGCAGGGAACTGCCGCGGAAACCACTGTAATAATACTGCGCATTGCCCTGGGCGAAAAGCCGGATGTCCAGCGCGCCGCCAAACAGCTTTTCCCGCATCTCCTTTTGTTTGAGCCCGCTGCCGATCAGCACGCCGGTGCGCGCAAAGATCTCCTCGTTCACACGGCGGCCCAGGGATGTGCGAAGGCGCAGACATTCGCGCAGCTGCTTGCGTGTGGCCTGCGGGGCAAGCTGCGAAAGGCCGCAGCAGATCAGTTCCAATGCCTGCCGCTCCTCCTGCGGCGCCTCATTGAGCAGAGCGCGGACGGCCCCCGCCAGCGGCTCCACATCCAGCCATTCGGTATCGCGGGTCTGCGCCAGCACCGCCTGCAGCAGCGGGGCGTCCGGCAGCGTATAGCGCTCTGTGGTGCGGATGATCTGGATCGCGCCGGGGTCCTGATAGACCAGTCCTTCCACCGTGCGGTCCCACTTTTCCTTTCTGTTGCGGAAGGCATCGGCGATTTTTTCTTTTTCGGCGTCCTCCCAAAAAGGCCGGTCCTCCCACTGGCTGTATTCCAGTGTGCCGTCGGGCGTCACCCGCAGGCGGCGATACTGCAATACCGCGTCCTTGCGCCGGTATTCTTCGGGAATGATCACAAAGTTCACCGGCGCCGTGCAAGTCATCCGGGACCAGTCGAAGCAGGTCATCTTCCCGTGCCAGACGTCCCGCTTGATGGCCAGTTCCTGCAGCACCTTGCGCAGCGCGGCAGCCTCTTTTCCGCTTTTTCCGGCGTGGGCACGGCTGTCCAGCCGGAAATCCTCCACGGTCAAATGCTGCACCGCGCAATGGGCGGGAGCGCCTTTGTAGGGGTCCTGCTCCGGGCAGTTTTCATAGAATTCTTTGTTATGCACGATGCGGAACAGAGTGTCGCCCTTGCCGGGCGTCCCCTCCAGAAGCGGGATGCCGCTGTGCCTTTGCAGCTCCTGGCGCAGCAGGACGGCCAATGCCGCAGACTCGTCGTTTCCGACGGTGTCCTCCACATAGACCGGCGCTTCACGAAGCCTGGACCGGATCTTCTCCATCTGAGAATCCATCGTGTCGACGCCCCGGTGCGCCTCTTCCTGCAGGCGGCACATGTCCAGCGTCAGATAGGGATGCAGCAACCGCGCGGCATCCTCCAAAAACCTTTGCAGCACCCCCACTTTGCAGCGCCGGAACGCCTCCAGCGAGCCGAACTCCAAAAAGGGAACGGTGTTTTTCCGGCCCGGGTCCAGGCTCCCGATGAAAAAGCGCGGTGTGTTCCGGTCGGGGTCCTGACGGACCAGCCGGCGCAGGCTATAGCTTTGGCTGTCGAACAGATACTGCGGCTCCCCCTGGTTTTTGGGGCCGCGCTCCGCCGCGCTGAACGTGGTCACCGAAAGCTTGATGCACCCATCCCAGGTGAACTCAACGCGCAAAGCCCACAGGCATCGGGGAGACTCAGGCTTGCCCCGCCGCCAGGAGGGGTCGTGGTAATAAAGCCTGCCGGTCAGATTGTGGTACATCTGTTCCCCCGTTCCCAGCGCCGGCATTGCATTGCAGAGCAGCTGGGCAAGCAGGCTGGCGCGCTTTTGCTCCAGCTCGGCGGACGAGATCTCCCGCACCCGCACATCGCCCGCTTCGGCCTCCAGCGCCGCTTTCAGCAGGCTGCGGTCGGCCTTTGCGCGGTCGTAGAGGATGTAACAGCTCTCGCCCCAATCGTATGCCACCGCCAGGGCACGGCCGACCTGCAGAGCCAGGTCGGGGACCAGGCTGCGCCGGTAATCGCCGCTGTCGCGCTCGGCTTCCAAAATCAAAAAGCGCTGCGCGATCGCCGCGTGGTCGAACCGGAGCCGGAATTGATTTGTGGGGATCATTGCAGGCACCTCCCTAAATATTGGATGGTCTGCCGGTTCACCGTGCCGTCCGGCAGCAGCAGACCGGGAATTTCCACCAGCCTTCCGTCCGCGGTGCTGCGGGGCGCAAAGGCCGGTTCCGCGATGAGGTTCACCAGAAAAGCGCGCCGTCCGCCCACCGCATCCAGCTTGGCCAGCGTTTTGCGGCGCACCTCCTCTTCGTCCTTGCAGGTGTTGCTTTTCCAGTGCTTGAAATCGAACCAGGACCCTTCCGGCCCCGCGAAGTCGAAGAACTCAAAACAGGCCGGGTCCTCCATCTCCCGAAGGGAGAGGCCCAGTTCCTTTTGCAAAATGTATGCGCCGGCAACTTCGCCCAAAGCCCCTTTGTAAATGTTCTGGAACAGCACGGGGCTGAGGATGTAAGGGGCGCTGCCGAATCCGGTGGCCCAGCCCTCCGCCTCGAAATGCGCCCGCATGCCCGGATAGGAAAGCAGGATCGCCAGCCGCGCCTCTTCCTCGCTTACCTCTGACACGAACATCCCCTGCGGCAGAGAGGCGGCAAGGGCGGCCTTGTCGTTGCCGGGCGCCAGCCGCACCTCGGAGAAATCTCCCTTCTGCGCATAGAAATACCGGCTCTCGGCCGGGGACATCGGCAGATAATAGGTGCGAATGACCGGGTCCTGCCGGCGCAGCTCTTCAGCGGCCCGCGGAGTGCGCAGCACCGTCTGGCGCAGTTCCTTCCACAAGGCCATGCTCTCGTCGGTCCAGGCGGCGTTGAGCATGCGCATCAGGTAGGCGTTGCCCCGGGTCGCAATGCGCTCCGCCTCCAGGTGCGCCCTGTCCGTCTGCCGGCCTTTGGCCTGCAGTTCTCTTCTGGCCTGGACGAGCGCCTGCATCTCCAGCGCAAGCAGCCGATCTCCGAGGCAGTCGGCATTCAGATTCGTCAGCACCTGCATGGTGGTGAAAAGGTAGACGCAGGGCCGTTTGAGGAAAGTCCGGCCCATCCGCCCCACCGCCTGCATCACGTCCCGGGTGACGCGGCCGGAAAAGCTGTCGCACTGCCTCACCAGCGCCTGTGCCCGCGCGTCGCCCTGCTGTTTTCCCGATGAGCGGCCGATGCCGTTTTTCAGCAGCTGCTGCAAGGTCTGATAAGAGATCTCGTCGTTCTGATACAGACATTCCGCCTGAAAGCAGTACCGCATCAGGTCGCTCCCCTTCCAGCTGTCGGCCTCCTGGAGGTTGACGCTCACATGGGTCACGTCCCCCAGATACAGCGCGTCCACGTCCTTAAAGTGCAGACGGGGGTCCGCAGGGTCCGCGCTGCCGCCCAGAACGACCAGGCCGTCGTGGTCCTGAACAGGGTATTGCAGGTTCTGCCCGGCGCCCAGCGTCTGATAGCTGGAGAAGATCATCCGTCTTTCGCCTGCGCCCAGGCATTGCAAAAGCGCGGTTTTGTCCTTTTCAAAGCGGTCTCCGCTGCGCAGCACCACCAGCTGCCCCTCCGCTTCGGGCGCAAAGAGCCGCCGAAGCTCTTCCAGCGCGCCGCGCAGGATATCCTCGTCCATCGCAGCCTTGCCCCGCGCGGGCAGCACCTGATTCAGGCAGAGGAACGCCTGTATCTCGCCGTGCTGCCAGAAGGCTTTCATCGCCGTGAAGAGATTGCAGTACCGCTTTGCATCGTAGTCCTTTATCCCCCGCGCGGAAAAACAGTTCTCATACCGCACCGCCGCGGGGCCGGGCCCGAACACCGCTTCCAGCCGTTCCCGCACCGAAAGGTCCTGCCGGTCCACCACCTGCAGACGGACCTGCACCTCGCCTGTGCGGTAGGGCTTCCAAATCGCCTCCATCTCGTTTTTTATTTTCTCCCGTGTGGCCGGCGAAAGGGTGCGCATCTGCCCGCCCAGCTGTTCCCGAAGATAGCGCAGGTCGTAGTTTCCAAGCACGGTGGGCAGGTCGGCCGTGGCCGACAGGCCGACCACCTTCGCCCGGCGGCAGATGTAGAGCAGCACTTTTTCCGGCGTGTTCTGCAGCTGAAAATACTGGAGCATGGTCTGGGTGCGATGGCGGTCGTCGTCGATGAACTCGAACAGCCGGAACCCCGTTTCATAGAAGGACAGGTCGGGCGCCGCCAGGCCGCGCGCCGTTCCGCCCCCTGTTTCCAGGCCCGCCGCCATCAGGCGTATCTGCTCGGCGCTCAGGCCATACTCGCGGAAGATGCTCTCCGCGGCGGCCGCGGCGGGAAAAAGGTCTTCCGCCGCGCCCCTTCCGGCATTCACCTGACGGGCAAATTCTTCCGCCCATCCGTAAACATAGCGCTGGAAGCGCAGCAAAAACACATGGATGCGCCGCAGGATCTGCTGAAGCACGATGCGCTGTTCGTCGTTCTTGTGGGCGTTGTACTTCTCCCGCGTTTCGAAATGGATCTGCACCTGGGCCTGCTCATCGCTGCGCACCGCGCGGATGTGGGTGCGGTTTCCGTCCAGCACCGTCAGATAGGAAGTGTCGTGGAACAGAAAGTTCCTGCCTTTGCCCTGCTCCACCTCCACCGTTTTCAGGCTGTATTGCAGGGCCCCGTCTTGATAAATGGGCTCCGCCTGGGCAAGCAGGTCGTTCCAAGTCAGCGTGCGCCCCTTTTCAAATCGGCCGCGCAGGTCTGTGAGTTCCCGGCTGGCCTTGTGTATGTGGATGCCCTTGTACACCTGGAGGAACAGCTGCAGGTAGTCCGCCCGCAGTTCAAGGGCTTTGTCGATGAGGCTGGCCAGAACCGTTTCGCGGGAGGCGTCAAACTCATCAAGGCACAGGACGGCCCCCCGCAGCATGGCGTCGGACAGGCACTCAAAGCTGGGCTCCACGATCGTGACGTTGCGGGCCATCAGTTTTTTCACCGAGAGAAACAGCACCTTATAGTCCGCCCAGAACACCGCGGGATAGAATTCCCCGATCCAGCCGTAACGCTTTTGCTTGCGTATCGCGTCCCGCCGCTGGGCGGGCCCTCTGGGGAAGGCTTTGCGCAGGCTGGCTTCCAGCTCGTGGCGGAACGCGGGCTCCAGCTCTGTTCGGATGGAATCGTACAGCGCTCTTGCCAGCTCCGCCGCGGCGTCTCCGGGCTGGGCCTGGTATGCCCGGTATTTCCGGCAGGCGTTTTTCAGTGCGCGAAACGCCTCTGTTTGAAACTCCTCGGGCACTTCCTGACGTTCCAGCGCTTCCACCACCGTATCCGCCGCGGAACGCAGCACCAGCACCTCCCGGTCAAACTCATCGCCCCGGCCGTCCTCCTCATAGGCATGGCGCAGGTCTTCCACCGGCAGGTTTTTCAAAAGAGTGGTCACAAACAGGACGCGGCTGGTCCCTCCCTGCCGCAGATAGGCATAGATGGCCTGCACGGCCTGGTATGTCTTTCCGTAGCCGGTGGGCGCCTGCGCCAGCAGCAGGCCCGGCCCGACGCCGGGATCGTGGAAATATCCGGTCAGTTCTTGTTGCATAGGCCCTCCTCATGGTGTATCAAGGCAGAATCCGAAGCAGTATAGCACAAGTATATCAGTTCAGATTTTCAAAAATCAATAAACTGCGTCATTGGGCAATAAATATCCCCCGGCAAAGCCGGGGGTTTTTCACATGCGGGCATAGCCCTAGAATACTAGCATGCGCGTCACGTCGCGCAAGTACGGTCTGCCAGCCGCGAAGGTTCTGTTACTTGCCGCCCGTA
>CALVTV010000238.1 GCA_944363005.1 uncultured Clostridia bacterium
CGGGGTTTTATGCGCTGCATGAGCGGGTTGGCTATGTGCTCCCGGTGATGCATCCGCTCGTCGCGGCTGTGGTCGGGGCGCTGTTTGTGGGCGTGGGCGTCGGGCTGGTCGTTCGGGTGGGCGGCGCGTGCGGCGGCGACGACGCGCTTGCCCTGGTGATTTCCAAAGTCAGCAGATGGCCGGTGGAGCGCGCGTATCTGCTGACCGACGTGACGGTGCTGCTGCTCTCGCTGAGCTATATTCCCGTCGGCAGCATCGCCTGTTCGCTTTTGACGGTCACGCTCTCTTCGGCCATCATCGGCAAGTTGCAGACGGTGGGCAAAGGCGCCCAATAGCCCGATTGTACCGATTGGATTCGGAGGCGATTTTGAGATCCCGAATGGATCTTGCAGCCCTTTGATGGTTTGCGTGAAATGCTTGAATCCGTCGGAAAAGTAAAATAAGCATCCGGCATGGCAAAACTGCCGAAAATTGGATGCTTATTTTTTTGTTTGAAGCGAAAATAAAGTTCGGCAATAATGTGGAAGAAAAACGGGATTCATGCTATAATGTTCGCATTCAATACTATTTTTCCGGACAGGCTTTCAAAACAGAGCCAAACCCGGGGCAAAGGGGTCAAGGCGTATGGGCGGATTTTTCGGTGTGGTTTCCAAGACGGATTGCGTGTTTGATCTGTTCTTCGGTACGGATTATCATTCGCATCTGGGTACCAAGCGCGGTGGCATGGCGGTATATGGAGAGAGCGGGTTTCAGCGCGCGATTCACAACATCGAAAACGCACCGTTCCGCACGAAGTTTGAGCGCGATGTCGAAGAGATGAAGGGGCATTTGGGCATCGGGTGCATTTCGGATACGGAGCCGCAGCCGCTGATTGTCCGCTCGCATCTGGGCAATTTTGCCATCACGACGGTGGGCCGCATCAACAACGTGGAGGCGCTGGTCAAAGAGGCGTTTGACGCGGGCACCTCGCACTTTTTGGAGATGAGCGGCGGCAGCATCAACGCCACGGAGCTGACGGCTGCGCTGATCAACCGCAAGGATTCCATCGCGGAGGGCATCCGCTATGCCCAGAGCCGCATTGACGGCTCGATGTCCATGCTGGTGCTGACATCGGAGGGCATCTATGCGGCGCGTGACCGGCTGGGCCGCACGCCGGTCATCCTCGGGCAGAAAGACGGGGCGTACTGCGCGTCCTTCGAATCCTCGGCCTATCTGAACCTGGGCTATGAGGAGTGCCGGGAGCTCGGGCCGGGCGAGGTGGACTTCATTACGCCGGACTCGGTCGAAGTGATCGTCAAGCCGGGGCAGGAAATGAAAATCTGCACCTTCCTTTGGGTGTATTACGGCTATCCGTCCTCTTCCTATGAGGGCATGAACGTGGAAAAGATGCGCTGCAACTGCGGCGCGCTGCTCGCCAAGCGCGACCACGTGCAGGCGGACACCGTTGCGGGCGTTCCGGATTCCGGAACGGCGCACGCCGTCGGCTATGCGAACCAGTCGTGCATCCCGTTCTCGCGCCCGTTCATCAAGTATACGCCGACGTGGCCGCGCTCCTTTATGCCCCAGAAGCAGAGCCAGCGCAACCTCATCGCGCGCATGAAGCTGATCCCGATCGACGCGCTGATCCACGGAAAGCGGCTGGTGATGATTGACGACTCGCTCGTGCGCGGCACGCAGATGCGGGAGACGACGGAGTTCCTCTATCACAGCGGCGCCAAGGAAGTCCACATTCGCCTGGCCTGCCCGCCGATTCTTTACGGATGCAAGTACCTGAACTTTTCGCGCTCTTCCTCGGAATACGACCTGATTGCCCGGCGCGTGATCCGCAATCTTGAAGGGGAAAAGGCGGAGGAAAAGTTGCCGCTGTATGCCGATCCGGATACGCCTGAGTATGCGCGCATGGTCGAGGAGATTTGCAAGGAACTCAAGTTTACGTCGCTTGACTATCAGCGGCTGGACGACATGATGAGCGCGACCGGGGTATCGCCCTGCAAGCTCTGCACGTATTGCTGGAACGGAAAAGAGTGAGATTCACGGTTGTCTCGTGGCTTCCTTATTGAAAGCCATGTCGGCGCAATTGGCGCCCAACCCCGACTAAAAATCCGGCGCTGATCGCGATGGATAAACCGCATAAAACCAAGCGTGCCGTGCGCATAAAGGCGCACGGCACGTGTTGTGTGTCGAAAAAGTCCGCCGGCGGCGTCCTTTTCCGAGTATTTCGCTGTTTCCCTCTCGCCCCTGCGGGGCTCCCGGGCGGGAAACAGCGCAAGGCTTCTGAATCCGCCGCCCATGTCGCCGGATTCGGATTTCATTAGGAGGGCTGTGGCCCTCCTAATCATCCCCCAATGTGTTTTTTTGTTGTATGGAAGCGGCTTACAGTTCCAGAATGAAATAGCCGCATGCGTTGACGATGAGCGTTCCCTCGTGATGCAGAATCCGCCGGAAGTTGTAATGGTAGCTTTGATGCACATGGCCGTGAACCAGCACGCGGGGATGATACTTTTCAATGAATTGTCGGAAAGCCAGAAACCCCTGATGGGCGAGATCCGTGTCGTCGCCCAGTTTATAGGCGGGGGAATGGGTGAGCAGGATGTCCACACCTTTGCTGCGCCAAAGCAGAAAGCGCAGTTTGTTGACCCGGCTGCTCATCTGCCGCTGTGTGTACTGATGGGCACCGGCGTTGTAGCGCATGGAACCGCCAAGACCGAGGATGCGCACGCCATTGTGGACATATATGGTGTCCTCGATGCAGATGCAGCCCTCCGGCGGGTTCTTGTCATAGGAACCGTCGTGGTTGCCATGCACATAGAGAATCGGCGCCTGGGTGAAGCAGGTGAGAAAGGACAGGTATTGTGCGGGCAGATCGCCGCAGGAGAGCACGAGCTCCACGCCTTCGAGCTTGCGCCTGTCCAGATATTCCCAAAGCGTGGGTTCGGCTTTGTCGGCTAAGAGAAGAATTTTCATCGCGTTGATCCCCAGTCGTATGATCCGTCAGGTTTTCGCCGGGTTTGGGACGCCGGCGGCGCGCAGCCCCTGAAGCGAGACAAGGCCCTGCGCCACTTCGGTCAGTTCATCGATCTTCGGAATGCGCCCGATGACGTTTTCGGCCAGATAGTCGATTTGAATGACCTCTTGCGGGGTGAGCGCAACGTCTTCGGGAACGCGCACATGGCCTTCCTGATCGTTGACGGGGCCGACAAACGGCAGAAACGCCCCGGAGCGCATGCGCTCATGCAGCAGTTCGACCAGGCGCCGGGTTCGGCTTGGCAGACGCTGGGAGCAGATGAGATCGATGGCATCCGTGGACATGCCCATGTAATAGCTCAATGCGCGGTCGGCGTTGCTCGACCCTTCGTCGGACCAGGCGCCTGTCAGCACGCTGCGCACGATGCCCTCGTAGAGCTTTTGCCAGTTCCAGACGGGCATGGCGAGGTTTTGGATCTGGCCGTCGAGATATTGGTACAGTCCGAAAGCACGCGATTCCAGATGCGGCGCGCTGATGTCGCGGCTGGAGAGAATGCTGACATCGCGCTCGCGAAGCGCGCTTTCCGGACTGTGATTGCGCAGGGTTGACCAATCCAGGTAAATCTTGGCGCGGGGGTTGGTCATCTGTGCGCCAAGCGCGAAGGCGTTGATGGACGCGGGCACGCCGTAAATCGGATAGTCCGCGATGTAGCCGATGCGGTCGTTTTCGGTCATGGCGCCGGCGATGGCGCCCAGGATATACTTGGCCTCGTAAATGCGCAGGTAGTAGGAGCGCACGTTGTGATAGCTGGCCAGCAGCGAACAATTGAGGATTTTGGCCTGCGGGTGCGCGACGGATTGGCGGATACAGGCCTCCAAAAAGACCGGTGAGGTGGCGAAGATGATGTCATATCCCTCGCGCACCAGCGCGTCAATTGCGCCCTCCGCCTCTTCCTGAGAGACATTTTCGCGTGCCGTCGTTTCCACGCGGGAACCAAAGGTGACTTCCAGCGCTTTGCGGCCCAGTTCGTGCCAATAGGTCCAGCCCGAAACTTCGGGGCTGCGGTTGAACAGAAAAGCACAGCGCAGCTTTTGCGGGGGCCTGTGCAACACGGATTGCAGAAGGCTGTGCTGCTTCTCCGTCGGCTGGGTGAGCAGCGCGGCGGGCTTGCCGGAGGCGGCGACAGCAAATTCCGGGGCGATGCGGCGGATCTCCTCGCGGATTTCCGAAGGGCTTTTGCTGACGCTGTTTTCGTACCCGAATACCTCCAAGTAGACGAGCATGGCGCTTGCGACCGGCATCGGCGGGTGAATACCGTCCTGATATGCCTGGGAAAAGCGATAGAAGAAGGACTGAAAGTCGAATTTGTCTTCCGGCGTCCAGCGTTCGCCCGGGGTTTTGCCCATGCGTTCGTACAGACGGGCAAAATCCCCCTCCCGGTCAAAGTAGACGGTATTGATTTGGGTATCGGCATAGAATTGAAGGAATTCCTGATAGATGCGGTAGCGCTCGGAATCCTCCGGCTCGGGCAGAATGCGGGTGACGTCGGCTTCGATGAATACGGCGTCCAGACGGCGCATGACGCTCACGCGCTTGTTGCCCTCGACGATATAAAACTTGTTGTAGTATTCAAGCGCGGTCACGGGTTGGCGCAGGCCGTCTTCCACAATGCTGTCATAGAGCACGGACCATTTATTGGCGAATTCGGAATTCGGTTCCAAAAGCGGAAGAAAACTGCGGGAAAAAGCCGTCGTTCGCCCTTTTGTGGCGGTGCCTGCAATTTGCTCAAGGCTGATCTGGATCAGTCCTAGCGGTACCTGGGAAAGATGGTGAAGACCGGGGACCAGCTCATTGAGCACAGGAAGGGTCGGAGACTGCCCTTGCGGCTGCACTGCGTGCATTTCGCGCAGGCCCTCTCTGCGCGCGGAGAGGTACGCGTCGATGGACATGCAATCCACACTCCTTTGTCCTCAGATCTGGAATCTTGCGAATGTTATTATAACATTGCGCCGGGGTTTGCGCAACGGCGCAAAAAAATTTGAAGTCAGGGGTTGACAGGAATAGGGGGAAGTGCTATAATATGTTTCGTTCCGATGAGCGCTTGCTCTTCGAAGCATTTGGTCGCATGGCTCAGTTGGTAGAGCACATCGTTCACATCGATGGGGTCACAGGTTCGAGTCCTGTTGCGACCACCACAATTGCCCTTGAACCGCGAGGCTCAAGGGTTTTCTTTTTATCGAAAGGATGTGAAACCATGAAAAGGGTGATTCCCCGGGAGAAAATGGGCAAGAAAGCGCGCAAGGCGCTGGACTTGAAGCGGCGGGCCACATGGTCATTCTCCCCAATTACTCGCAAAATTGAAAGCAAAAAAATTTATAATCGCAAGCGCAGGCCCCATGCCGGGTATGATGATCCGGGAATGGGGCTTGCATTATATTTGGCTTTCTTCGGTGCTGTTTGAGCGCATGCGCCTGAATGCGCCGCACTTGCTTCTCCGCCGCAGACAGTATCTGTACAGTCGGCTTTGTTCGGATATTTTCGAAATGCCCGCGCGTGATTTCCAGGACATCCATTTCGATTTGCTGAGCTGCATATATTGTGAAGATTGAGCCACGATCTGCAAATCTTTTGTTTTGTTTGGATCATGGCATGGTTACTGCATCAAACGCCCATTTCATAAAACATATCGGCGTTTCAAGTGATATTGCAAGCGGAATGATTGAAAAAGGATGCAAAGTAGATTTAATTGTATTGCAAGAGGCGAAGGGATCGACAACGATTTAACTTGCGTTATCCTGGAAATTCTGATATACTATAACAAGATATTTGTTGGAATAACCGTAGGATGGTTGGTTGACATCGACAGGTCTGCCCGCTGTATTCAGGATGGTTTGGCGGATGGATAAGAAGGTCGAGGCACATGAACTGTTCTTGGACACAGGACAATGAGCCGCGACCGTCGGCTTTGTGTCATTTGGAATCAAGAAGGGGTGTAGAAGAAGAAGGTTTTTGTGGCAATCATGCTGGGATTGCTGGCGGTTTTGTTGTGCGGTGCGGCGCTGGCTTGCCCAAATCCCACGCCTTGCTCCAATGATAATTATTATACTGAGTATGAAAATGAGGACATTCATCTCTTAGTGTGCACAGCATGCGGATACAGGACAGCGTACTCTCATTTTGGAGGAACCGCAACCTGTACGCAGCGCGCGATATGCGAAGGATGTGGCCATGAATATGGGCCATCGCCGGTTGGACATCATACCTGGGGTGCGTACACTTCCAACGGCAATGCAACCTGCACAGCGGACGGCACGAAGACTGCGTCCTGCACCAAATGCAGCGCGACCGACACGATTGCCGACGTGGGCAGCGCGTTGGGGCACAGCTTTACAAACTACGTCTCCGACGGCAACGCGAGCTGCACGGCGGACGGTACGAAGACCGCGTCCTGTGACCGCAACTGCGGTGCGACCGACACGATTGCCGACGTAGGCAGCGCGTTGGGGCATGATTACGAGGCTGTTGTGACTGCGCCTACTTGCGAGAAAAACGGCTACACCACCTACACCTGCACTCGCTGCAACAATGCCTATACGGCGGATGAAACCGCTGCACGGGTGCATTGGTATGGATCCTGGAGCTATGACGGAGACATGACCCATAGCGCGACTTGTCTGCGAAACGGCTGCAAACATGTCCGCACGGTGAAATGTGATGTCTATACAGTAACCGTGGATGATAGCCAGTTGAGTATATGCCCGGTGTGTGGCAATCTGAACGGGACATCGATGAGTGCGCTCGAGGCTACTGTTTCCGATGCAGACGGTGGTATTCCCGGACGCGGCGAATTGATCGTACGCGGACTGGAAAGGCCTTTTGATGGCGTGTTGTACGCCTTGACCGTTGCT
>CALVTV010000239.1 GCA_944363005.1 uncultured Clostridia bacterium
GGCCGTATCTACGGATTTCTGGGGCCAAACGGCGCCGGTAAATCCACGACCATGAACATCATGACCGGATGTCTGGCCGCCACGGAGGGCACCGTGCGCATCGAGGGCCACGACATCTACGAGGAGCCGGGCGAAGCCAAGTCGCGCATCGGTTACCTGCCCGAGCAGCCGCCCGTCTATCTGGACATGACGCCGCTGGAATACCTGACCTTTGTGGCCCGCGCCAAGGGCGTGCGCGGCAGCCAGAAGCGCGCGCAGATCGATAACGCGCTGACCGTCACGCAGACCGCCGACGTCAAAAACCGGCTGATCAAAAACCTCTCCAAGGGCTACCGCCAGCGCGTGGGCATCGCGCAGGCGCTGCTGGGCGATCCCAGCGTGGTGATTCTGGATGAGCCGACGGTCGGCCTTGACCCGATTCAGATCATCGAAATCCGCGACCTCATCAAGACCCTGGGCCAGTCGCACACCGTCATTCTCAGCAGCCACATCCTCTCGGAAGTGCGCGCCGTGTGCGACCAGATCATGATCATCTCCAAGGGCAAGCTGGTGGCCAGCGACACGCCGGACCGCCTGGAACAGCTGTTTGCGGGCGACCTGTCGCTGGAGCTGACGCTGCGCGGCGATCAGGAAAAGATAACGCGCGTGCTGGGCAGCCTGCCGGGCGTCAGCACGCTCACGTTCCACGCCGGCGAAGTGGAGGGCGCGCAGGGCGTGACGCTGCATACCGCGCCGCCCGCCGACCTGAGCGAGGCCGTGTTTGCCGCCTGTGCGCGGGAAAATCTGCCCATTTTGCGCATGGGCATGCAAAAGGCAAGCCTGGAAGACGTGTTCCTGGAGCTGACCGGCGGCGTGGAAGGCGCCGCGGCCTCCGGGCAGGAAGGAGGGGCCACGGCATGATCGCCATCTTCCGGCGCGAACTGCGCGCCTATTTCACCAGCATGACCGCGTATGTGTTCATCGCCTTCGTGCTGCTCTTCGCCGGCATTTATACCATGGCCTACAACCTCAATGCCGCGTACCCCAATTTTGAATATGTGCTCCAGAACATGACGGTCATCTTCCTGTTCGCCATTCCGATTCTGAGCATGCGCGTGATCGCCGAAGAGCGCCGCCAGAAGACGGATCAGCTGCTGTACGCCCTGCCCATCGGCATGACGCGCGTGGTGCTTGGTAAATACCTGGCGATGATCGTCGTGGTCGGCATTCCCTGCGCGGTCATGGCCTTCTATCCGCTGATGCTCACGGCGTTCGGCGAGGTACCGCTGCTCACCGCATATGGCACGCTGCTGGCCTTCTTCCTGCTCTCCAGTGCGCTTTCGGCCATCGGCCTTCTGATCTCCTCGCTCACGGACAACCAGGCCGTCGCCGCGGGCCTTTGCTTCGTGGTCATGCTGCTCCTGTACTTCATGAGCGACCTGGCCTCCTTCGTCTCCGATTCCTCCTCCGCGTCGCTGTTGGCGCTGATGGTCGCGGTGCTGCTGCTCTCGCTGATCATTCGCCTGATGACGCGCAGCACACCGGCCGCGCTTCTCTTCTTTGTCGTCGTGGAAGCGCTGCTGCTGGGGTTCAGCGTCGTTTCCCCGGAAAGCTTCGAGGGCCTCTTTGGCCGGGTCATGGACGGCCTGTCCGTCTTCTCCCGGTTCTATACCTTCGTAGGCGGCGTCTTTGACCTGAGCGCCGTGCTCTATGACGCCTCGGTCATCGGCGTATCGCTGTTCCTGGCGGTGCAATCCATGGAAAAGCGGAGGTGGAACGGATGAACAAGTTCCTCAATCGGGCAAAGAAACAGCCCGCAAACAAGCCGTCGCTGCGCGCATCGTTCAAAACGCGCGCCTTCCGCGCCGGTGGTTACAGCGCGGCGGCCACGCTCATCGTCATCGCCATCGCGGTGGCCGTCAATCTCTTCGCGGGCGCGTTGCCCGCTTCCATCACCCACATCGACACCACCGCAAGCGGCCTGTTCACCCTCAGCGCGCAGACCGAACAGCTTGTCAGCGCGCTCGATGAGGACGTGACCATCTACTGGATCGTGCAAAGCGGTTCGGAGGATTCCACCCTCACCGAGCTGCTCGACCGCTATATGGGGCTTTCGGATTGCGTGAGCGTCGTCAAAAAGGACCCGGTGGTCTATCCCAACTTCGCCTCACAATACACCTCGGAGCCGCTTTACAACAACAGCCTGATCGTGACCAGCGGCGAGCGCAGTCAATATATCAGCAATATCGACATCTACGTCTCCGACTACAGTTCCTATTACATGACGGGCAGCGTGTCCACCGAGTTCAACGGCGAAGGCGCGCTGACGGCGGCCATCGACTACGTGACCAACGAAGACCTGCCCGTGCTCTATACGCTCAGCGGACACGGAGAAAGCGAATTGCCCAGCAACCTGCAATCGCTGGCCGAGAGCGAGAACATGCTCGTGGAATCGCTCTCTTTGCTGACGCTGGACGCCGTTCCGGAGGACGCGGACCTGGTCGCGATCTACGCGCCGCAGAGCGATATCTCCAGTGACGAGCTCTCCATGCTGCTCTCCTACATGCAGGGCGGCGGCAAGATGATCCTCGTGCTCGATTTCATCGAGGAGGATACGCCGAATCTCGACGCCCTGCTCGCGCAGTACGGCCTGAGTCTGGCGCAGGGCATCGTGCTGGAAGGCGACGCCACCCATCACATGCGCGGCTCCAACTACTACCTGCTGCCCAACATCGAGTCCCACGCGATCACCGATCCGCTGATCGAGGGCGGTTATTACGTGCTCGCGCCGGTTGCGCAGGGCCTGCTCGTCGCGGAGGACACCACGGCTACCGTCACGCCGCTGCTTGAAACCTCCGAGAGCGCCTATGCCAAGATCGACGGCTACAGCCTGACCACCTACGAAAAAGAGGAAGGCGACATCGACGGCCCGTTCCTGCTGGGCGCGGCGGTCACGCAAACCGTCGAGGCCGGCGAAACGCAGCTGGTCGTGTTCACTCCCTCGCGGCTGTGTGACGAATCGGTCAGCATGCTCGTCGCCGGCGCAAACGACGACCTCTTCCTCAACGCACTCGACTGGCTGTGCGCACGCGAGAGCGCCATTTCCATCCGCGCCAAGAGCCTGGATGCCGAGTTCCTGACGGTGCCTTCGTCCTCGGCTTCGACGCTCAGCGCCATCCTGATCGTCGTGCTGCCGCTCGGCCTGCTGATCACAGGCGCCGTGATCACATGGGTGCGGCGCAAGCGCTAAGCGCGCTTCCCCGAAATTGGACTTCAGGAGGGCATGAACATGAAACGCAAAAAGAAGCTTCTCGCGCTGCTTGGCGTGCTTGCCGCGCTGTGCGTGATGACGCTCATCGCCGGGCAGATCACCGTTGACCCCACCACGGAGGAAGAGACGCAGGAGGAAGAGGATACCTCCGTCACCGTCGCCTCCATAAGCGCCGCAGACGTCACAAACCTGGCGATTGAAACCGACTCCAAGACCCTTACCCTCTCCTGCACGGACGGCGAATGGATGAACGCGCAGGATCTCGACTTCCCCATCGACGGCGAAGCGGTGACAGCGATGCTCGAATCGCTTTCCGATGTCACCGCCAGCCGCAAGATCGACGAACCCGAGGCGCTGAGCGAATACGGGCTTGACGCGCCCGAGACGACCGTCGAGCTCACATTGGCCGACGGCACGACACAGACCTTTGCCTTCGGCAACCAGAACAGCCTGACCGCGGAGGCCTATCTCTCCTACAGCGGGGAGGACGGGGCCGTCTACCTCGTCTCCTCCAGCCTGGAGAGCGCGTTCACCAGCGATCCCTACGACCTGGTCGCCATGGAATCCCTGCCCGAGTTCGGCGACGTGCTGTCCCTGAGCGCCTCTCGCGCAGACGACTACGCCTTTACGCTCGACCCGCAGGCCGTCTGGTTCCTCGAAAAGAGCGGCCAGACGCGCGCCGTGGACACCAGCGCCGCGCAATCGCTCATCGCCAACGTGACCGG
>CALVTV010000240.1 GCA_944363005.1 uncultured Clostridia bacterium
AGGTATTGACGATCTGCGCGGCGGTCAGCGTCTGCCTCTGGTCCATGCGCATGTCAAGCGGCGCGTCCGCGTGGTAGGAGAACCCGCGCTGTGCCGTATCCAGTTGGTAGCTGCTCACGCCCAAATCGACCATCATGCCGTCAATCTGCGCGACGCCCTGCGCGGCAAGCAGCGCCTTGACGTCGTGGAAATTGCCGCGGATGGCGGTGAAATTCTCCGCGTTGCCCAGGCGCTCGGTAGCCGCGGCCAGCGCGTCCGCGTCCCGGTCGATGCCGTAGAGATGGCCCGTGCCGCCAAGACGGCGCAGGATCTCGGCGCTATGGCCGCCGCCGCCGAGCGTTCCATCGACATAGATGCCCCCGGGCCGGACGTTCAGCAGATCGACCGTCTCCTCGAGCATGACGCTCACGTGTTCAAATGACATCGGCAAACTCCTTTCGCAAAAGCGTGCGGATTTCTCCGATCAGGTAGAGCGAACCGGTCGCCAGCACGATGCCCTCCGGCCCGGCGAGGCTGCGTGCGAGAGCCAGCGCCTGCGCAACATTCGCCTTGGCATAAGCGCGCACGCCCAGCGCCGAAAACTGCGCGGCCAACGCATCCGCCGCCATCGCGCGGGGCAAATCCGGCTGCGCGCAGACCACGCTGTGCACGCGCGCCGCCAGCCGCTGCGCCATCTTGTCCGTCTCCTTGTCGGCCATCATGCCCGTGAGCAGCACCACGCGCTCGCGCGGCAGCCACTTGTCGCAATACGCGCACAGCGCGCGCACGCCCGGGTCGTTGTGCGCGCCGTCCAGCAGCACATGCCCGAAGCGCTCGAGCCGCCCGGGCCAGCGCACATCCGCCAGCGCCCGGCGCACAGCCGCCAGCGGCACATCAAAGCCGCAATGCGTCAGCGCTTCCACCGCGCCCAGCGCCGCGCAGGCGTTTTCCGCCTGATGCCCGCCGCGCAACGAAACGGTCAGTCCCTTGACAACGCCCCGAGGAAGCCGCACGTCAAACGTCACGTTTTCACTGGTCAGCGTCACGTTCTCCGCGTCCGGGTCGATGACCTGAAGCCCCATGCCGTGCGCCGCCGCGAGCAGCACGCTTCGAGCCGCCTTCTCCTGCGGACCAAGCGCGACAGGCACCCCCGGCTTCATGATGCCCGCTTTCTCCAGCGCGATTTCCTCAATGGTGCTTCCCAG
Source organism: uncultured Clostridia bacterium (assembly GCA_944363005.1). Taxonomy (GTDB): domain Bacteria; phylum Bacillota; class Clostridia; order Christensenellales; family Aristaeellaceae; genus Ventricola. The sequence goes on from CALVTV010000240.1 coordinate 1,185, forward strand.
GTACGCCATGTGATCCATGCCGACCTCGGTGATCACGCAAACCTTCGGCGTGATGATGTTGGTGGGATCGAGCCGCCCGCCCAGACCGACCTCAATGATCGCAATATCCACCTTTTCCTGAGCAAAGGCGACAAAGGCGAGCGCCGTGCCCAGTTCAAACTCGGTGACGTGGACACCCTCCCGTTCGCAGGCCTCCACGGCCGGCCAGACGGTTTCCACAAGCGCAACGAGCTTTTCGCCGGAAATGGGCACCCCATTGAGCCGGATGCGCTCGTTATAGACTTCAATGTACGGCGAGGTATATAGCCCCGTCGAATACCCGGCCTCGCGCATCATCCGCTCGATCATCGCGCAGCAGGAGCCCTTGCCGTTCGTGCCCGCCACGTGAACCATGGCAAGCGTGTTTTGAATATTGCCAAGCCGCGCCATCAGCGAGCGCATATTGGCAAGCCCGTTTTTCTTGCCCGTCGGATAAACGCTGTGAATTTTCGCAATGGCCTCCTGTTCGGTCATGGCAGGTTCTCCTTTCAAGGGTTCTGATAGAAAATTTAGAAGAAAGGATTATTCGTCCCCACTATTGACAATCCAGATCTTCTTCAGCGGGATCTTTTCTTTAATCTCGTCATCCATCTGATCATAATGTCTCAGAAACTCATCTATGATTTCCGCGTGTGTCCACAGGCGAATCTCAAAGAATTGTTTTGCCACTTCGTTCGTGACTGAATTCTTAAACCCACTCCACGAGACCAGCAGACCATACTCTGCATGATAGTTTTTCATTACACCATTCAACTGATCCAAAACAGTTCGATCTACCGGCGTATCCGTGGATTTGACCTGTACGCAGATTCTTGGGCTCCCAAATCCAAAGGTACCCGCACAAGCCAGAATATCTACGCCTTTATCAGGCCCCGCTGGACTTCTGTATGTTGTAAACCCCTTGGCGCGGAGAATCGCCTCTATAATTTGCTCCAGTCCATGTCCCTTGGTCTTTTGAATCAACAGCCTCTTGATGTTTTCACGCGCTTCCCCTTCAATATCTCTTGCGGTTTCAGCCTCATCCAGTGCCTGCGCATGCGTTGTACTCAAAAGCTTCTTTCCCTGCTTATAAGCATTGACGACCGCCATAATCCTTGCTTCCTGCTTGATACGGCAAATCGCCATAAAGGCCCCTAAAGAATACAGGATATCCTGGTCAAAACTTTCGCGGGGAACATCGCAGGCAAACCATTCCACCCGGCGCGAGTGATAATAGGGATTGGCATTTTCCGGCAAAAACTCATAATCCCCAATAATCCTTCCAAAGTGAATCACAGATTTGATTTTGCTGGGGAGTACGACGATCTCTCCCTGTTTCATTTCATGAGCAAAAGGCCAAACCTGGCTTGCCCAGTTCATAGCGGTCTTGACTTTTATATCCTCGTCGTTGTCCGTAAAATACTGCTGTAATTCCCTCTTGGTCGAGAAGCGCATGATAGACTCAGGAAGATTATCCCAATTGCAGTACACCCTGTTATCTTCAAGAAATTTATTTTCGTATTCTCCATGCCGCCCAGCACGGCACAACCACATCGTCATCTTCTTGTTCTCCTCAAGAGCCCAAACTCAAAATATCCTGGACGCTATTTACATGACCCCTTCATATTTTCCCGCGCCGCCCCGCCGGAGCAATCGCCCCGGGCGGGGACACAGCGCCGCCTGATTACAGGTTCTTCAAATCT
>CALVTV010000241.1 GCA_944363005.1 uncultured Clostridia bacterium
GGATGCGCTCGTTATAGACTTCAATGTACGGCGAGGTATATAGCCCCGTCGAATACCCGGCCTCGCGCATCATCCGCTCGATCATCGCGCAGCAGGAGCCCTTGCCGTTCGTGCCTGCCACGTGAACCATGGCAAGCGTGTTTTGAACATTGCCAAGCCGCGCCATCAGCGAGCGCATATTGGCAAGCCCGTTTTTCTTGCCCGTCGGATAAACGCTGTGAATTTTCGCAATAGCCTCCTGTTCGGTCATGGCAGGTTCTCCTTTTCTGCGAATCTTGTACAAACGCAAGGAAGAGGGGAGCGGCGGTTCGTCAAAAAACCTCACCGAGCCCCGCTTCCCCTTGATGCCCGTCAGGTCTGATAACCTGATTGCTTTTTTAGCCGCTTCCTCACAGGTTCTTCAGATCTTCAATGCGCGCGTCGAGCTTTTGAAGCTTGTCGCGGGAGACTGCGAGCTTCGCTTTCTCCTGCTCCACCAGCTGCGTCGGCGCCTTCGCCACAAAGCCCGGATTGCCAAGCTTGCCCTCGGCGCGCTCAATCTCGCGCGCTACGCCGTCGCGTTCCTTCGTCAGGCGCGCGATCTCCTTGTCCACGTCCACCAGGTCGCCCAGCGGGATGAACAGCTCCGCGGCCTCGCTCACGGCGGAAACCGTCTTGCCCGGCGCGGCTTCCTGCTCGCAAAGCAGCTGCATCTGGCTCACCCAGGCCAGGCGCTGCAGGTACTCGCCCGCGCCCGCCATGGCCTTTTCCCAGCCGGCCTTCGGCCGCACCATCAGATGCGCGCGCTTGCCCACAGCCACGTTCATCTCCGCGCGCAGGTTGCGCACCGCGCGGATGACGTCCATCACGCCCTCCATCTCGCGCGCCGCTTCGGGGAACACGAGCGCCGCGTCGCAGACCGGCCAGTCGGAGAGCATGATCGTGCCCTGCGTGCCGGGGATGTTGCGATACACCGCGTCGGTGATGAACGGCATGAACGGATGCAGCATCTTGAGCAGGCAGATGAGCACATGGCGCAGCACCGCGCAGGTCGCCAGGCGCGCCTGCTCATCCCCGCCGTTGAGGCTGACCTTCGCCAGCTCGATATACCAGTCGCAGAACTCGCTCCAGGCGAAGTCGTAAATCTTCTGCGCGGCCAGGCCGAGGTCATACTCCTCAAAGTGCGCGCTGACCTCGCGGATCGTCTCGTCCAGGCGAGTGAGAATCCACTTGTCCGCCGCACAGAACGTCTTGCCCGCAAGCTCCTGCGCCTCCTCGCCCAGGTTCATGAGCACAAACCGGCTGGCGTTCCAGATCTTGTTGGCAAAATTGCGCGCGGACTCCACCTTATCGGTCGAGAAGCGCATGTCGTTTCCGGGGCTGACGCCCATCACCAGCGAGAAGCGCAGCGCGTCCGCGCCGTACTGGTCGATGATCTCCAGCGGGTCCACGCCATTGCCCAGCGACTTGCTCATCTTGCGGCCCTGCGCGTCGCGCACCAGGCCATGGATGAGCACGGTGTGGAACGGCGTCTTGCCCATCTGCTCGCAGCCGGAGAAGATCATGCGCGCCACCCAGAAGAAGATGATGTCATAGCCCGTCACCAGCACGCTGGTCGGGTAGAAATAGGCGAGGTCCTCGGTCTGATCCGGCCAGCCGAGCGTGGAGAACGGCCAGAGCGCGGAGGAGAACCAGGTATCCAGCACGTCCTCGTCCTGTTTGAGGTGCGTGCCGCCGCACTTGGGGCAGACAGAGGGCGCCTGCCGGGCGACGATGACCTCGCCGCAGTCCTGGCAATACCACGCGGGGATGCGGTGACCCCACCAGAGCTGGCGGGAGATGCACCAGTCGCGCACGTTCTCCATCCAGTTCATGTACGTCTTGGCAAAGCGCTCGGGGACGAACTTCGTCTCGCCGTTCCTCACGCATTCGATAGCCGGTGCGGCCAGCGGCTCCATCTTCACGAACCACTGCTTGGAGACCATCGGCTCGATGGTCGTATGGCAGCGATAGCAGGTGCCGACCTCGTGCGTCAGCGGCTCGACTTTGGCCAGCAGGCCCAGCGCTTCCAGATCCGCAACGATCGCCTTGCGGGCTTCGCGCGTGGTCATGCCGGCATACTTGCCGCAGTCGAGCACGCGCGGCTCGCCCACGGTCGCCTTGCCGGAGGCAAAGAGCTCGTCATTTTCGGCCTTTTCCTTCGCGCCGGTCATATGGCCGTCCTCGGTAAACACGCGCACCACGGGCAGCTGATGGCGCTGGCCGACCTCAAAGTCGTTCGGGTCGTGCGCGGGGGTGATCTTGACCACGCCGGTGCCCTTGGTCATGTCCGCGTGCTCGTCGCAGACGATCGGGATCTCGCGGCCCACCAGCGGCAGAACGACATGGCAGCCGTGCAGATGCGCATAGCGCGGGTCGTCGGCGTTGATGGCCACGGCGGTATCGCCGAGCATCGTCTCCGGGCGGGTGGTCGCCAGTTCAAGCATCTCGCCCGTCTCCTTGACCGGATAAAGCAGATGCCAGAAGTTGCCGTTTTGCTCCTCGTATTCCACCTCGGCGTCGGAAATGGAGGTCATGCAGCAGGGGCACCAGTTGATCATGCGGTTGCCGCGGTATATGAGGCCCTTTTCATAGAGGCGGTTGAACACCTCGGTGACGGCCTTGGAGCAGCCCTCGTCCATGGTAAAGCGCTCGCGGCTCCAGTCGCAGCTGTTGCCCATGCGCCGGGTCTGGCGCACGATGCGTCCGCCGTACTCGTTTTTCCAGGCCCAGGCGCGCTCGAGGAAGCCCTCGCGGCCGACCTGCTCCTTGGTCAGCCCCTCCTTGCGCATGGCCTCCACGATCTTGACCTCCGTGGCGATGGAGGCGTGGTCGGTGCCCGGCAGCCAGAGCGTCGGGTCGCCCTTCATGCGGTGATAACGGGTGAGGCTGTCCTGCATCACGCCGTCCATCGCGTGGCCCATGTGCAGCTGACCGGTGATGTTGGGCGGGGGCATGACGATGGTAAACGGTTTCTTGCCGGGTACGCGATGGGCCGTGAACGCGCCGCTCTCCTCCCACTCGCGATAGAGTTCGGCCTCGATGGCCTGCGGGTTATACACCTTGTCCATGTCCGTTCATCCTTTCTTGCTCACGGAAGAAAAATGAGAATCGCGCCGATGAACGCCATGCCCACGCCCAGCATCTTGACCTGGGTGATGTTGCGTTCCTTGCGGCAAAGCGGCTTGGCCCCCAGCGTGATGAGCACGCCGCTGAGCAGGATGCACAGGCCGGGGATCATGTCGGCACTCAGATTCACGTCGATTCCTCCTCCAAACGAAAACAGCGCCCTGCGTCACAAAGGACGCAAGAGCGCATGCGTGGTACCACCTTCATTTACGCCCGGCCGTCATGCGGCGGACGCCTCTTCGCGCTGTATCGGGCGCGCCCGCGCAGGCTGTGGGGCAACCCCTGTCACCTGCGCCCTCCAAAGCGACATTCCGCGTCAAACCGTCCCGGGTGACCTTGCAGCCCATGGGCCACCCTCTCTGCTGGGGCATGGCGCGTACTCCTCTTTTTCATCGGGTGATGCTATGTACCGTGATTATATCGCGCTTTTTTGCCGTTGTCAATGGGGGACGGTCAGAGGATATACTGCTTGAGATCCATCCGCTTGCCCTCGCCGCTCAGATGCTCGCGCACATAGTCCCCATTGATCACCACGTCCACATCCGGCATGTCCCCGCCCGCGTTGAAGGAGATGTCCTCGAGCATCTTTTCAAAGAGCGTGTGCAGCCGGCGCGCGCCGATGTCCTCTTTCGTCTCGTTCTCGGTCTGCGCGGCCTCGGCCAGCGCATCGAGCGCCGAATCCTCGAAGTGCAGGTGCACATGGTCCACCGAGAGCAGCGCCTCGTACTGGCGGGTGAGCGCGTTGTCCGTCTGCGCCAAAATGGCCTTGAAATCCTCGCGGGTCAGGGGTTTGAGATTCACGCGCACCGGGAAGCGGCCCTGAAGCTCCGGAATCAGGTCCGTGACCTTCGCCACATGGAACGCGCCCGCCGCGATGAAGAGCATGTAGTCCGTCTTGACCACGCCGTACTTGGTGTTCACCGTGCTGCCCTCAACGATCGGCAGGATGTCGCGCTGCACGCCCTCGCGGCTGACGTCCGGCCCGTTGTGCGCGCGTCCGGCGACCTTGTCGATCTCGTCGATGAACACGATGCCGTCCTGTTCGGCGCGCCGCAGCGCCTCTTCCGTCACGGCGTCCATGTCGATGAGCTTATCCTCTTCCTCCGCCAGCAGAATGCGCCGCGCATCGCGCACCTTCATGCGGCGCTTTTTCATCTTCTTGGGCATCATGTCGCCCATCACCGAGCCGATGTTCACGCTCGTGCCGTTGATCTCCACGTCCTTGGGCGCGTCCTCGACCTCGACCTCGATCTCCAGATCCTCCAGCTCGCCGCGCATGAGCTGGCCGCGCAGTTCTTCCGAGCGCTGGGCGACGCGCACGCGCTCACTCTCGGGCAGCTCCGGCTGTTTGGGCTTGTTGCCCAGCAGCACGTCGATCGGGTTGACCGGCTTTCTGTCCGGGTGCAAAATGATGTCGATGATCCGGTCGTCGGCCAGCACATTGGCCCGCGTCTGCACGGCCTCGCGCGCCTTGCGCTTGCAGATGCGCACGCTCGCCTCGACCAGGTCGCGCACGATGCTCTCCACGTCGCGCCCGACGTAGCCCACCTCGGTGAACTTGGTGGCCTCGACCTTGACAAACGGCGCGTCCACCAGCTTGGCCAACCGGCGTGCGATTTCGGTCTTGCCCACGCCCGTCGGGCCGATCATCAGAATATTCTTGGGCACGATCTCGTCGCGAATCTCCTCGGGCAACTGGCCGCGGCGATAGCGGTTGCGCAGAGCCACGGCCACCGCGCGCTTGGCCTCGTCCTGACCGATAATATAGCGATCGAGCTCGCGCACGATCTGTTTGGGTGTCAATTCCATGTCGTTCTCCTATTCTGCGCTCAGGCGTCCTCGACGATCACGTTGTGGTTGGTGAACACGCAGATGTCCGCCGCGATGTGCAGCGCCTTTTCCGCGATTTCGTGCGCGGAGAGGTCCGTGTTCTCCTTGAGGGCGCGCGCGGCCGCCATCGCATAATTGCCGCCGGAGCCGACCGCCGCGATGCCGTCGTCCGGAACGATGACCTCGCCCGTGCCGGAGATGATCATCAGCGTCTGGCCGCTGGCCGCGATGAGCATCGCCTCCAGCTTGCGCATGGCCTTGTCCGCGCGCCACTCCTGCGCCAATTCCACCGCGGCGCGCTCCATGTTGCCCGAGAACTGCTCGAGCTTCGCCTCGAAGCGGTCGCACAGCGCGAACGCGTCGGACACCGTTCCGGCAAAGCCCGTGACGACCTTGCCCCCGAAAATGCGGCGCACCTTTTTGGCCGTCGCCTTGAAAATCGTTCTCTCGCCCATGGTCACCTGGCCATCGCCGGCGACCGCGATCTTTCCATCCTTCAAAACAGCACAGATGGTCGTGCCCTTCAGTGCCATAGCTACCTCCATCAAAGCGTTGTTGTCCCCGATATTATACCATAGTTTCCCGCGAATTCACACCCCAAGCGCAGGGCGGTCAAAGTCCATGCACAGCGGATTGCTGCGCAGCGCCTCAATCACGTTGAGCGCGCGCTCGGCAATGCGCCCGTAGCGCTCCTGCTTGTTGCGGATGCGCTTTTCGTACGGGGCGATCAGACCGAAATTGGCGTTCATCGGCTGGAAGTCGCCGGAGGCATGCGCGATGTGGTGCGCCAGGGCGCCGATGGCCGTCAGGTTCGTAAAATCCACCGGCGGCAGGCCTTGCATCTGCCGGGCGAGCGAAATGCCCGCGACCATGCCGCTGGACGCGCTCTCGACATAGCCTTCCACGCCGGTCATCTGTCCGGCGAAATACAGGCCCGGGCGCGCGATCATCTGATAGCAGGCGTCAAGGAATCCCGGGGAATGCAGAAACGTGTTGCGGTGCATGACGCCATAGCGCAGGAACTCCGCGTTCTCCAGGCCGGGAATCATCGAAAATACGCGCTTTTGCTCGCCCCATTTGAGCCGCGTCTGAAAGCCGACGAGGTTGTACATCGTCCCCTCGCGGTTCTCCGAGCGCAGCTGCACGGCGGCGTAAGGTTCGCGGCCCGTGCGCGGGTCCACCAGGCCGACGGGCTTCATCGGGCCGAACGCCATCACCATC
>CALVTV010000242.1 GCA_944363005.1 uncultured Clostridia bacterium
TGTCGCGCATCAAAAAGAGCCGTCTTCCTGACGGCTCTTTCTTTTCATCGTTCTCGTCAAACCGCGGCCTGCTTATTGCCTTGCTCAGCCTCTTTTTTTTCCTTCCAGGGATGGTAGGTAGGCACAACATCCGCGACGGCCTCTACGGCGCTCTCGTCGTTGTGCTGGGCAGCCAGTTCGAGCTCCTTGAGCATCCGTTGCAGCTGGGCTTCCTCAACCTTATCCACGTTGGCCACAAAGATCTTCTTGTGCGCCGTCTTGGTCATCTTGTCGCGTTCGGAATCCATGAGCAGTTCCTCATAGAGCTTTTCGCCCGGACGAAGGCCGATGATCTTGATCGGAATGTCCACGTTCGGCTCATACCCGTACGCGCGAATGAGCTTCTGCGCCAAATCCATGATACGCACCGGTTCGCCCATATCCAGCACGAAGATGGAGCCGGAACGGGCAATACCACCCGCCTGAAGAACGAGCTGCGCGGCCTCCGGAATCGTCATGAAATACCGGGTGATGTCCGGATGGGTCACCGTGACCGGCCCGCCTTTGCGAATCTGCGCTTCCATCAGCGGAATGACGCTTCCGTGGCTCCCCAACACATTGCCAAAGCGAACAGCCATGCACTTCATCTGCGTGTGTTCGCCGTAATATTGAATGAGCATCTCCGTGATGCGCTTGGTCGCACCCATCACATTGGTCGGGTTGACCGCCTTATCCGTAGAGAGCTGAACCAGCCGCTCCACCCCATGGCTGCTGGCCGCCTCGAGCAGATTGCGCGTTCCGAATACGTTATTCTTGATCGCCTCTGCCGGGCTGATTTCCATCAGCGGCACGTGCTTGTGCGCAGCCGCATGGAAGACAACCTGGGGATGATACAGGTCAAACACCTCGTCAAGACGCTTCCTGTCCCGAATGGAGCCGATCAGCGTGGTTACCGGACAATCCCGCCCGTATTTTTGCCGCAACTCATACTCAAGCTCGTACGCGCAGTTTTCGTAGATCTCAAAGATGATGAGCAGCTTCGGCCTAAAGCGCATGATCTGGCGGCAAATTTCCGATCCGATGGAACCACCGCCGCCCGTCACCATGACCACCTTGCCCGACAGGTATCCCGCGATGGACGCCGTATCCAGTTCAATTTCGTCCCGGGAAAGGAAGTCCGAAATGTTGAGTTCTCGAATGAAAGGCGTTCCCTCTTCCCCCATCGCGTCCGTGTCCGATGGCTCGGAAAGAATCCGGGTATGGCAGCGCGTCTCATTGCACAGCTCCAGAATGCGCTGCATGCGTTCTCCATTCCCCAGCGAGGGAATGGCGATGATGATCTCGCGAATGCCGTAGCGCGTAGCCAGTTTGGGAATATCCTCGATCGTGCCGCGCACGGGAACGTTCTGAATGCGAAGCCCCTGCTTGTTGCGCGCGTCATCCACAAGAAGCACCGGTTTGCCCATTTGTTTGGGATTCTTGTTGCAGATATTGACGGCGTAGGCGCCCGCTTCGCCAGCACCCACGACCATCACCGGCATGGCGTCTCCCAGCCCGCCGATGATTCGATCCTTGGAAAACACCCTTCCAAGAATGCGGCTGCCGCCGACGGCAATCGTGCTGAGCAATCCGATAAATACAAGCACGCCGCGGAAGAGCCCCAGGCCCATAAACTGGTTGAGTGTCAATGTGATGCCACACGCGATGGCGCTCAACAGCGTCAGACGCACCACATCCCGAACACCAGCATACCGCCACATCACCTGATAAATGCCGCCCAACACATAGCAAGCCATGTACACAAACACGACCAGCGGCATGGAACGCAGCATGGTATTGGCGTGCAGCCAGGGAATCTGCATCTCAAAGCGCAACTCCATACTGGCATAGACGCTCAGGCATACCAGCACGATATCCATCAGGAACATGCCTGCTTTGCGCATCCAAAGATGCTTTTTGAATACATTCATCGGTTCTCCTCCGCAGACGCACTGGTTTAGCGCTCCACTTTTCAAAAGTGCTCAATAAGGTATTATACCATACCCCACCGGCATGTTCAACCCCAAGTGTTCTCATCTCTTCGCAAGAAAAGGACTGCCCAATCGCAGACAGTCCCCTTTGGACATCCAATCCCTATGCCGCAAAAACCAGGTCCATGCGCAAACACTTACCGCTGGTTCATCGGCATCATGACCGCACCTTCCGGGCGAATCATCAGCGGCGTGCAGCTTCCGGGCCCAAACACCGATTCAATCAGCGCAACATACGCCTTCAAACGGCCCATCGGCACATATGCCTGAATGGTGCCCGCGAATCCGCCGCCGTGCACACGCTGCGCGCCATCGCCGCCCAGGAAACGGCGGCTCAGCTCAATGCCCATAGCCATTTGCTCCTCGTTGGGCCGGGCATAGACATTTTGCAGCAGTTTCCAGCTGCTGTCGCCGGAGCGCTTCACCGCATCAAAGAATTTGTACAGATCGCCCGCCTTGATCGCCGCCACCTGCTCGAGCACGCGCTCATTCTCATCGTAAAAGTGCAGCGCACGCAACACGGCGCGGTCGCCCACCGCACTGCGCAGTTTGCCGATTTGCTCTTCCACCTCATGCTGAGGCACTTCGCGCAGCACCTTTTTGCCAAATTGCGCAGCCACAGCTTCCATTTCCGTGCGGATCGCGGCGTAATCGTCCGTCAAATCGCCATGATTTCCGCCCGTATTGACGACGCAAAGCGCATATCCACGAGAGGCAAAGTCGCAGGCAATCGCTTCAACCTGGGCATCCTCCGTCGCAAAATCGATGGTCACCATACCGCCCACCGAAGAAGCCATCTGATCCATCAGGCCGCAGGGCTTGCCGAAATAAACGTTCTCCACCTTCTGGGCAATCACAGCGCGCGTCTTCGCATCGATCACAAATCCATTGTACAAGCCGTCCAGAATCGCGCAGATCAGCACTTCAAACGCCGCCGACGAGGACAACCCGCTGCCCCGCAGCACGCTGCTGGAGACCGTCGCGCGGAAACCACCGATTTGATAGCCCATCTGCTGCATGACGCCCGCCGTGCCGCGAATCAGCGCAAGCGTAGTGCCAAAGTCCGCTTCGCGGATTTCAAGATTGTCCGTCTTCACCGTGATCGGCGGGAATCCTTCGCTGTCCACGACGATCACGCCGTCATCCGTCTTGGCCACGCAGGCAATCGTATCAAGATCCACAGCCGCCGCCAACACGCGGCCGTTGTTGTGGTCGGTGTGGTTGCCACCAATCTCAGTGCGTCCCGGCGCGGAAAAGAAACACAGTTCCCCCGTCTCTTCGCCAAACCGCTTCTCAAAGCGCTCCACCAACTTGCCATAGCGCTCCTTCTGTGACGCCAACACACTCTCGGCGCCCCCGTACAGCGTCGCCACGCGCGCGGCAAACGTTTCACTTTCCCGATATGCGGCCCAAAGCTTGTTCATCGCTCGTTCCTCCATGCTTTTCAGCAAGAATTATCAATCTACGTTTATTATTGCCGCTCCATGGATATTTGTCAAGTTATTTCTCAATCAAAAGGGCTTGACAGGCGGCAGAAGTTGGTTTATCATATCGAACAGTTCATTTTTTGAACTGTTTGCAGGCCAAATGGGAGGTGTTCTGTTTCTTTGCCATATGATGCATACGCCGGCGACCGGCTTTTGGACGCATGGCTCAACCTGACCTCAACCCTCTGGAACACGAGGCTGGTCAGCTCCATGAGTTTTCATGAAGCCCATGTACTGGGCATTCTTCTGCAGCATGCGGACGATCCCACCCCCATGACCGCAACCGATCTGATCAGCCGGATGCACCTGCTCAAAAGCCAGATGAACAAAGTGCTCACCACGCTTGAGAGCAAGGGCCTGATCACGCGCACCCGCGCTGTGCAAGACCGGCGCCATGTCCATATTCGCCTGACGCCGGAGGGCGAAGCCGCCTACCGGCGCGAGCACGCCAGAGTCGACGCGATTCTGCACCAGCTCATCGATCGTATCGGCGCAGATCATGCGCTCACCGTCGCTGAGGAAATCAACGGGATTACCGCCCTGCTGAGCGAAATCCTGACCCACGCCGATGTTCATCGGTAAGAAAGGACACGACCCTATGTCTATCCGCATCGTCACCGATTCCGCCGCCGACTTGACACCGGCGGAATTCCAAAAATACGGCATCATCTGCGTCCCCATGCAGTTC
>CALVTV010000243.1 GCA_944363005.1 uncultured Clostridia bacterium
CCTCCCTCGCTTCGCGATGGTTTCAACCGGCTTTTCCTCTTTAACCCGTTTCAATCGTAGGCCACTTCGTGCCCTGCTCTGAAACTACTTTTTCTTCTCCGCTTCGCGACGGGGAACGTTGGGCTGCCGCCCAAACCCGCCTGAGGGACATTGTCCCTCAGACTCCCTCCCTCGCTTCGCGATGGTTTTAAGAAACTTGACTATTGAAGATAATACGTCGTGGCCGCTGTGCCTCCCGGATTCCACCCCGGCCGATGCAAGGCATACTCCATACAGTCCATCTCCCGCTGCACATGTTCCAACGCCTTGACGTGAATCCTGCGCACCTGCCGCTCGTCGTACATCATCCGCCGCCCGATCTCCTCCCAGCGCAGGCCACTCAAATACCGCAGTTCCAGCACCTCCCGCTCCATCGGATCACTCAGCCGCTCGATGACCTCGCTCGTCTTTCGAATCGTCTCGCGCAGGCGCTGTACGTGATCCTCGATATCCCGGCAGATGTCCATCCACGCGCAGGCGCCGTCCTCGACCTTACTGCGCGCCGCCGTGCCCCCGACGCGCACCGCCTGCATGCTGCTGGTGGAGCGCATCGCCAGTTCCCGATAGTGCTGCGCGCGCTGCTGCATTTGCGTAATGCGCCGCTGCGCGTTGATCACCTGTTCCATAAACGCTCGCGCGCTCATCGCGTAGAGCGGGCAACCCTGATCCCCCGTATAGCGCGGCATCCCCTCCGGCGCCATGCATCCCTTCTGCGGATGGCCGCTGAAGCGGCACGTTTCACATCCGTTCATCGCGTTCCCCCTTTGTCGTTTAGTCTGCATTTGCGTTCTTTATGTGCCCTATATTAGCACGCATTCGCATTCATGTCAATAGATATTTTTGCATTTGCGCACTTTATATTGACTTTTGCGTACTTTTTTACTATAATGAACGCAAAGAAAGGGGTTGAGCACATGGGCATCGGAAAGCGGCTCGGACAGTTGCTGGAGCAAAAGGGAAAACGGCCCGGCACGCTGGCACGGGAAACGGGCGTGAGCAAGAACACGATTTACAGCATGATCAAGCGCGACAACGGCAAAGCCGACCTGTCCACCCTCGAAAAGCTGGCGCGCGCGCTGGATGTGCCCGTCTCTGCGTTCTATGAGGAGGAAGCGGACCTGCCCAACCACCCGGCGATCCTGCCCGTTCAGGTGCGCGCCATTCCGCTGCTGGGCAAAATCGCCTGCGGGGAGCCAATCCTGGCGGATTCCGATTTCACCTCGTATACGGTCGTGGGCGCGCAGCTCAATTGCGATTTTGCGCTGCGCTGCGAGGGGGACTCGATGATCGACGCGCGCATCTACAACGGGGACATCGTGTTTATCCGCCGCCAGGATTACGTGGACGACGGCACCATCGCCGCCGTGCTCATCGACGACGAGGCGACGCTCAAGCGCGTGTATCACCTGGCGGACGGCCGTGTGGAACTGCGAGCGGCCAACGCGCGCTATGCGCCGATCATCATCGGCGGGGATAACGAGACGCGCAACCTGCGCATACTGGGCAAAGCCGTCGCTTTTCAAAGCAACGTCGTTTGACACGGGAGGGAAACAAAATGCTCGACGAATTTACGCGCACACGGATGCTGCTGGGCGAGGAGGCCATGGAGCGCCTGCGTCGCGCGCGCGTGGCGGTATTCGGTGTCGGCGGCGTGGGCGGCCATGCCGTGGAGGCGCTTGCCCGCAGCGGCATCGGCACGCTCGACCTGATCGACGACGACCGCGTCAACATCACCAACATCAACCGGCAGGTCATCGCGCTGCACAGCACGCTCGGCCAATACAAGGTCGACGCCGCCAAAGCGCGCATTCTCGATATCCACCCGGAAACCGTGGTCAACGTTTACCGCACGTTTTTTACCCCGGAGACGGCGCATGCGTTTGACTTCACGCAGTACGACTACGTGCTTGACGCCATCGACACGGTGAGCGGCAAGCTCGAACTGGCCGTGCGCGCCAAGGAAGCGGGCGTGCCGCTGGTCAGCTGCATGGGCGCGGGCAACAAGCTCGACCCGGCGGCCTTTGTCGTGACGGACATCAGCAAGACGAGCGTATGTCCGCTGGCGCGCGTGATGCGCCGGGAACTGCGCAAGCGGGGCATCGAGCACCTGACGGTCGTCTACTCGACGGAACCGGCCCGCACCCCCCTGCCGGACCCGGACGTGGAAAGCTCAGCGCGCCGGAGCGTCCCGGCGAGCAATGCGTTTGTGCCCGCGGTTGCGGGGCTGATTGCCGCCTCGAAGATCATCGGGGATCTCTCGTCCGCTTCGCCCGCTTTGGAGGGATAAAAGCGCGCAGGCATGTTTTCGGATTTTACGGAATACCTCTGCTATGGCCGCGTTGCGGGAGCGATCAAAACTTTTCCCGTTTTTTACCGCTACCGAACAGGAATTTGACGAAATTGTTTGAATACATACAGGACAGAGGATGCATCCGCCGCGGCGGATACCATGCAGGAGGCTGAAAAGGATCATGAAAAAGCCGCTCAACAAACAAAAGTTGCACGAATTTGTACAGCGCCGTAAAATCAACGCCATCGGTCTGCTCGTGATCACGCTCCTGAGCGCGATCATCACCGTCATCTGTGCGTTTCAACGCTTTTCCCGAACCGATGTGCTGGCCGGTGTGACGCTGCTGCTGGTTGTGTTGTGCTTTATTCAGGAGCTGAAACTGCGCAGGAGCTTTCGGACCATCCGCGCATTCAAAGGTTTTCGCAAAAAGAAAAAGGACGCCTGAACGCGCCCTCATGCCCTGTGCCCGCGTCAAGCGGGCGTTTTTTTATGATGCGAATGTCCCCGTCAGGCCCGGTCCCGGGCAGAGATCCCCCGCATTTTTACAGGTCGATCGCCCGCGGCAAGTTCCACTTGAACACCGTCGCCATCAGCCGCAGGGCGACCGTCACCGCCCAGCCGATGCCATAGGCCAGCGTAGACGCCGCGCCGCACGTCTCCAGCACCCAATACGTCAGCGCGCCCGCAATCGCCGCGACCGCGTACACGCGCTTTTTGAGCACGAACGGGATCTTTTGCAGCAGCACGTCGCGGATCATGCCGCCGCCAACCGCCGTGGTCATGCCCAGGAACGTGACCAGAAACCCGTTGTCCGCAAACCCCGCTTCCAGTCCGATGCGCGCGCCGGACACCGCAAAGATGCCCAGGCCGATGGCGTCAAACACGTTGTCGATCTGCTCGATGCGCTTTTCATTGCGAATATAGCGGTCCTTGAGCAAACGGGCGACGCCGAATACGATCAGCGCGCAGACCGCCGCCAGCAGCAAATACTGAAAATTGGTGAACATCCGCGGCGGAAAGTGCCCGATGATCATATCGCGAAGCGTGCCGCCGCCCAGCGCTGTGACCACGGCCAGAAAGAGCACGCCGAACAAATCCGTCCCCTTGTCGATGGCGACCATCGCGCCGGAGACGGCAAAGGCGGCCGTACCGATCCACTCGCAGATTTGGAAAAAGATGTGATTCATTCCTGTCTCCTGTCCGCCTGCCTTGCGGCCTGCAAGGCGGCCTCCTGCGCCCGCATGCCCAGCAGCGTCTTTTCTCGCGCCTGTTTGAGCAGGGCTTTCATGCCCGGCCCCGGCTTCGCGCCCGCCGCAATCAGCATATCGCCCGTGGGCATCGGCCGCGAGGCCGCTTCCTCATACAGCCTGAGCCGCTCCATCACAAACGCCTCTTCCTCATCCGCTGCCTGGCGGGGCTTGCCCGTGCCGCGCGCGTCGCAGACGGCCAGCAGCGCCAGATCCCGCGGCCAGGGGCAGGCGTCAAAGAGCAGATGCGTGCGCGACACCCGCGCCTTCTGGTAATAACACGTATGCACGCGCATGTGCAGCCGGCAAAGCGAGGCGCAATACGCCTGCGCCTGTTTGCCCGCGCAAAGCCGCTCCAGCAGCGCGTTCACCAGCGGCACGCCCGCCGTCTCATGCCCGATGGACGCCCAGGCGCCCTTGTCGTTGAGGCGCGTGGTGACGGCCTTGCCCAGATCATGCGTGAGCGCGGCGAGCATGAACCCCTCGCCCGCCTCCCCGCGCAGGGCCGCCGCCTCGCGAACGACGAGCATTGTGTGTTCAAAGGCGTCGCCCTCGGGGTGATAGACGGGATTTTGCGGCACGCCGCGCAGCGCGTTGACCTCGGCAAACCAGGGTTCAAGCGCGTCCGCCTGCGCAAGCACCCGGAAGAACACGTCCGGCTGCGGCGCATGGAGCAGCGCCTTTTTCATTTCCGCAAACACGCGCGGCCCGCTCAGCGCGTCAACCGGCATGCGCCGCATGGCCGCCAGCGTTCCCGGCTCCACCTGCAAGCCAAAGCGCGCGGCAAACTGCGCGCCCCGCAGCACGCGCAGCGGATCTTCCTCAAACTGTCCGCCCGGCACGGCGCGAAGCACGCGCGCGGCGAGGTCGCGCTCCCCGCCGTAGGGGTCGATGAGCTCGCCCGTGAGCGCATCGCGCATCATGGCGTTGACGGTAAAGTCGCGCCGGGCCGCGGCCTGCGCCGGGGAAAGATCCGGCGCGAGTTCAACGGTGAAGTCCGTATGGCGCGCGCCGGTGCGCCGTTCCCGCCGGGGCAGCGCAAAATCCGCATGCAGCGCGGGCAACGCGTACACGCCGAACGCCTCGCCGTCGCGGTTGACCTCGCCAAAGCGCAAAAGAATCTCCCGCAGCGCCGGTTGGGACAGCCCATGCACCTCGCAATCGATGTCCCCGCCCTCGCGGCCCAACAGGCCGTCGCGCACGCATCCGCCGACCAGCAGCGCGCGTCCGCCGGCCTGAGCGATGGCGCGGGCCACCTCATGCAGCCGCTCGTTCATTCCAATTCCCCCCGATCCCCGCGCGCATAGGCGGCGGTCAGCACATCGGCCACGTCAAAATGCACCGCCCGCTTGCGCCCGGGCAGCAGCGCAGAAAAACCTGCGCCGTCCGGATCGATGGCGGTCACGCGCAGGTTGGTCTTTTTCATGGTTCCGTCTTGCATGAGCACGACGCAAATTTTCGTCTCCCGTTCCTGGGAATACCTCAAAAAACGATCGATCACGGCACATTTGTCCTTTCGGCATACGCCAGCGCGCCCAGTGGGCGAAACAGCCCGGCGGAGCGTCGCCAATCGCAAGGGGCGGCGCTTGCGGCGCGACGATGCGCATTCTCCAGCTTAGTCCCCATTCGTTCTTTGCTTCGCGTGTTCTAGCGTTGCTTCTGCTATATGACCCGTCAGGTCACGCTTCGCTCCCTGACTACTTTTTTCGAATCGCTTCGCGATGGGACCGGAGCCGGGCGCGCCCAGTGGGCGAAGAAGCCCGGCGAAGCGTCGGGAATCGCAAGGAGTGCCGTTCAAGGCACGACTATGCGAGATCCCCGGCTTAGTCCCAATTCGTTCTTCGCTTCGCGGGTTCTAGCGTTGCTTCTGCTATATGACCCGTCAGGTGACGCTGCGCTCCCTG
>CALVTV010000244.1 GCA_944363005.1 uncultured Clostridia bacterium
GTGCGATTGCAAATATCGCGACGCATAAAATCAGCCATTTTCTCCGCATCAAAGCACCTCCTTCATTTCCAAATTGATCGTCCTTAATGTTTACATCCCATAACGCAGAAATCTTCGAAAAACCGACTTCGCCGCACCATCCATGACGGCCCAAATTCCTGCACTTTGGCAATTCCATGACCTACCATCCCTGGCGTTCATATTGCATTCAAAACACAAATTGCTTGTCGGGCTGGCATTTTGTTGCAAGAAAGGATAACGCGCATCATTCAACCCGCCCGCGCCATGCTAAACATGATCACGCGAAAGGGAGGCCAAATGGATGAACAAATCCAACAAACCGCACGCGGCCTGGCAATGGAATCCACCGCATGCCGTAGAGTTTGCAGATGAACCGCTGGACAGAGAAATGGACGTGTCCTGCCTTACAGAATGCACAGGACTCATGCAGCGCATACCGGGGGACGAGAGTGCCGCTCGGGCGCTGTGCGACCTGCACGCCATTCACACTCTGAAACCCTGCGGCAACCCCGGAAAGGACAACCCTCGCAACGATCCCTCGGAAATCCGCTTTCACAGGGAGCGCTGACGACGTTCTTTCCCGCCATGCGCGCAAAAACCGGACCCTCTCAAGGGCCCGGTTTCTCTTTATGCTTCCTGTTCTTCAGGCTCCAGCGCCGCCCAGTTTGCCCGGCCATAGCGCTTGGCCAGCGCAAGTAACTGCTCGCTCAACGCATCGGTAATCTGTCCGGGCTTGAGCCGCCAGCGCCAGTTTTTGCCCACCGTAGATGGGGTATTCATGCGGCAGCTGTTGTCAAGTCCCAGGTGATCCTGAATGGGAATGATGCAGGCACGCGCCTTGCTCATCATCGCCAGGCTGATGAAGGCATGATACAGCTCGCCGTCCGGCGTATAGTGATCGCAGAGATAGTCGCGGGCCATCTCCCGCTCTTCCGGCTTGATGCACTGGAACCATCCGGCGATCGTCTCGTTGTCGTGTGTGCCGGTGTACACCACGCAGTTTTCCCCGTAATTGTGCGGCAGGTAGTCATTGGCCGCGCCGGAGTCGCGCGAATCAAAGGCAAATTCCAGTACCTTCATGTTCGGGAAGCCGCTTTCGCGCACAAGTTCGCGCACAGAATCGGTCATGTAGCCCAGATCCTCCGCGATGACGCGGCGATCACCCAGGCTTTCCTTGATTTTGCGGAACAGATCCATGCCGGGGCCCTTCTCCCAATGGCCGGTAGCGGCGGTTTCGCTGCCGGCGGGAATGGAGAAGTATTCGTCAAACCCGCGGAAGTGATCGATCCGAACCACATCATAGAGCTTGAAGCTATACCACAGGCGGGAAATCCACCAGCTATAGCCCGTCTCCCGGTGGTAATCCCAGCGGTAGAGCGGATTGCCCCAGACCTGACCCGTCGCGGAAAAGCCGTCCGGCGGGCAGCCCGCGATGCGCGTGGGCATGTTCTGCTCATCGAGCTGGAACAGCTCCGGATGCGCCCAGACGTCTGCGCTGTCGGGCGAAACATAGATCGGGATGTCGCCCACGATGTCAATGTGGTGTTCGTTGGCGTAGGCCTTCAGGCGCGACCACTGCTGATAGAACTTGAACTGCATGTACTGCTGGAACTCGATGTCAAAGTAGAGTTCCCGGCGGTAATAATCGAGCGCGAACCCCCAATGCATCCGGATATCCTCCGGCCACTGCGTCCAGGGCGCCTCCCCGAAGAAGTTTTTGACCGCCATGAACAGCGCAAAGTCGGACAGCCACCACCCGTTCTCGCGCACAAACTGCTGGTACTGCGGGTCACGGCTGATGTCGCTGTGCTCATACGCCCGGCGCAGCAATGCAAAGCGGTTGGCATGCAGCTTGTCGTAATCGACATCCGCGGGATCGCTGCCAAAATCGGCGGCTTCGCATTCCTCGCGGGTGAGCACGCCCTCCTTCACCAGTTCATCCAGGCTGATGAAGTACGGATTGCCGGCAAAGGCGGAATACGCCTGATACGGCGAGTCGCAGGACTTGCCGTAGCTCGTTGCGCCAAGCGGCAGAATCTGCCAGTACGTCTGGCCCGATTTCGCCAGAAAATCCACGAAGTCGTATGCGCTCTGGTCAAAACAGCCGATTCCGTAGCGGGACGGCAGGCTGGTTACGGAAAGCAAAATACCTGCGGATCGATTCATAGACTCGTTCTCCTTTATGGGCCGCCGTTCGAATTGACACAGCAGGCGGCCAGCGTACGTTTACTATAGTACATCCGTTGCGGTTTTTCAAGCGTTTTGACAAACTCATGCCGGAATTTGAAAACATGGTCCGCTTACAGCTTCCAGATATCGCGGTTGTACTCGGCAATCGTTCGGTCCGAAGAAAAGTATCCGGCCTTGGCGATGTTGTGCAGGCTCATCTTCGCCCAAGCCGTCGAATCCTCATACCGGGCAAACAGCGCATCCTTGGTGTGGATGTAGTCCTTGAGATCCAGCAGCGCCATAAACCAGTCCTTGGTGACCATTTCGTGATGCAGGCGGTTCAGGCATGCCGGGTCCCCGATGGCCATGAGTTCCGGTCCAACGATGAAGGAGACAAGCGGCGCAATCTGCGGATCCTTGGCCAGCGCCTGCGGATCATACGTGCCCGCGTTGTACAGCGCGATTACCTCATCGGAGTGCCGCCCAAAGATGGCAATGTTCTCCTCGCCCACCAGGTCGCGGATTTCAACGTTCGCGCCGTCGAGCGTGCCCAACGTCACCGCGCCGCTGAGCATGAGCTTCATATTGCCCGTGCCGGAAGCCTCTTTGGATGCCAGACTGATCTGTTCGGAGACGTCGCAGGCCGGGATGATCTTGCCTGCCTTGGTCACGTTGTAATTTTCTACCATCACAATGCGCAGGTGCGGCGCAACCTGCGGATCATGCTCCACCAGGTCGGCCAGGCAGAGAATCAGGTGAATGATGTCCTTGGCGATGGTATACGCCGGGGCCGCCTTCGCGCCAAAGATCATGGTGATCGGGCGCGCAGGCACGTGACCAGCGCGGATTTCAAGGATCTTGCCGATCGCGTAGAGCGCGTTCATCTGCTGACGCTTATACTCGTGCAGCCGCTTGATCTGCACGTCATAGATCGAATCGGGCGCAATCTGTACGCCCTGCGTCTTTTCCAGGTACGCGGCCAGATCGCGCTTGGCCTGCGCCTTGATCTTAAGCAGCCTGCGCAGCACAGCGCCGTCGTTTTCAAACGCAATCAGCTTTTGCAGTTCCATCGGATGGGCGCGGAATCCCGGCCCGATGAGCTCCTCGATATAGGCGGCCAACGGCGCGTTGCAGTGCAGCAGCCACCGGCGAAGGGTGATGCCATTGGTCTTGTTGTTGAACTTGCCGGGGTACAGATCCGCAAAGGCCTTCAATTCAGACTTTTGCAGAATCTGCGTGTGCAAAGCTGCCACGCCGTTGACGCTGAACCCGTAGTGGATGTCGATATGCGCCATATGCACGACGTTGTGTTCGTCGATGATCTGCACACCCGCGTCGGGGTACTGCGCGCGAATGCGTTTGTCCAGCTCCCGGATGACCGGCACGATCGCGGGCGCCGCCTTTTCCAAAAACGCCATCGGCCACTTTTCAAGCGCTTCGGCCAGGATCGTATGGTTGGTGTACGCACAGGTCTGTTGAACCTCTGCGACGGCTTCGTCCATCGTGAGTCCCTTCGCCACCAAAAGGCGGATCAACTCCGGAATGATCATCGTCGGATGCGTATCGTTGATCTGTACGACAACGTGCTTGTGCAGATCGCGCGGCGCATAACCGCGCTCCTCAAGCTCCCGCAGGATCAGCTGCGCGGTGCAGGACACCAGGAAATACTGCTGGTACACGCGCAGCAGCCGGCCGGCATCGTCGCTGTCGTCCGGATAGAGGAAGAGCGTCAGATTGCGCTCAATGTCCGTTTTGTCAAAGTCGATGCCCTCGCGGATGATCGATTCATCGACGGTCGGCAGATCAAACAGGTGCAGCGTATTGCGCCCGCCCTGCACGCCCGGCACATCGACGTCATACATCACGGCTTCCACCTGCTTTTCTCCCAGAGTCACAGGGAATCGGATGCCCGTGTCGGTGAGCCAGCTCTCCTTGGTGATCCATGGGTCGCGCTCCTCGACCTGCTTGTGATCCTTGAAGCGCTGATGGAACAATCCGTCGTGATAACAGATGCCCGCTCCGTCTCCGCACAGCCCCAGCGCCGCAATGGAATCCAAAAAGCAGGCCGCCAGCCGTCCCAGACCGCCATTGCCCAAGGAAGGCTCGTTTTCCTCCTCTTCGATCTCCTCCAGCGCAATGCCATGTTGCGCAAGCAGCGCCTTGGCCTCGTCAAACCAGCCGAGGTTGATCAGATTGTTGGAGAGGAGTTTGCCCATCAGGAATTCCGCCGAGACGTAATAGAGCTTGCGCTCGCCGGTAATCTTCTCGCGGCTGCGCATTTCCTCCTTGACCAGCGTCATCAGCGCCGCATAGATTTCCGCACGGCTTGCCTGAGCGAGCGTCTTTCCGCAACAACTGCTGAGCGCCGTATCCATTCGTTTTTGAAGATTCATATGCTTTGCACATCCTTTCCGTTCGCGTCACGCGGCGCGCAGATCGATGCCCGGGCCGTATGGGCCCGACATTTATGTCAACGGTGGCGGCTATTTGCGCCACACAGGGCAATCCGTTTCACAGCGTTCCCACGCCGTTCTTCCATTATACATAGCCGGCAACCCCTTGAAGCCTCATCCGTTGGCCCCATCGCCCAGAAGCAGCGCGGAGACGGGCGGCAAAACCGCTTCCCCGCGGACAAACCGTTCCTGCTGCCACAAAAAGCTCGACTCGCCGTCCGCCAATACGCGCCAGTTCCCCGCGGGCAGAGAAAACGCGCTTTCCCATCCCCGCACATTCACCGCCAACAGCAGCCGCGCGCAGAGACTGTTTTCTCCGCGATTGTCAAGTCCGATCACGGCCGTTCCTTCACAGGGCGACCACACCGCCTGAATGCGCGAACCCGCTTCCTCCGTTTTGTCGCAAAACGCGGGCAACCGTTTGCGCAGATCAATCCACCTGCGATAGTAATTCACTAGCGATTGCGCCTCGAGCATGCGGCGCCAATCCAGCCGGTTGACCGACGACGGCGAGCGGTAGGAATTGTGCTCGCCCATTTTGGTGCGCGCAAACTCTTCTCCCGCCAGCAAAAACAAATGTCCCTGACAGCAGAAGTTGATCGCCGCCGCAAGCCGGTTCGCGCGTAGGATTTCCCCGCTCAGCGAGGCAAAGCGACGCTGCGGGTCCAGCGCGTAAACCAGTTTATCCCAAAGCGTGCAGTCATCATGCGCGGAAAGGTAGGTGATCGTCTGCGCGGCAGACCTGACCGGGAACACATCTCCCGTTCCCACCCAGCCCCGCACGCAGCAAGCCAACCACTCGGCGTTGAAGTCGCCATCGCTGGCAAACCCCCGCGCTCCGTCGTCAAACACGCTGCCCTTGACGGCATCGCGCGTGGCATCGCAAAACGCCCCGGCCTGCACCGCGGAAAGATTCTTTCTTCCTGCCAGGCGCGTACCGGCACGCGCTCCGCTTCTGCCCCCCGTCCACGGTTCCCCGTAAATCAGCTTTTCCCCCTTGCCAAAGCGCTTGTCGAGCGCCCGGCGAATGCGGTTGATCAGCCCCACGGGCATCAGACCCATCAGGTCGAAGCGAAAACCGTCGATGTGATATTCCTCTGCCCAATAGAGCACGGAGTCAAGGATATAGCGCGCGCACATGCTTCGCTCGGAAGCGAGTTCATTGCCGCACCCGGAACCATTGGCGGGTTTCCCATTGCGGCGCTGGCGGTAAAAATACCACGGCACAGTGCAAAACAGCGGCGAATCCAGATTGTACGT